>CAOKJI010000071.1 GCA_948468495.1 uncultured Dorea sp.
AACGACTGATTCTCCCCCACCTGTTTATAGAGCGCATTGATGCAGGCCGGAATAATTCCGGTTGACGCAATCCCTGATAAAACCAAAGTCCCGCAGACCATTGCAAAAGAACCGGCAAAATATAGTCCCAGCAGACTTATGGCTACCCCTGCCATAAAGATGCAGAGCGCCCACTGTTTACAGAGCTTTGCAACAAATCCAAATACGACGCCTCCAAAGATTGTTGCCACACTATAGAAAACCATCGCATATCCTACGCTTACTGAATCGCCGAATCCCCGGCCGGTTACAATCGGCGCAATCACCAGAAACATCGGATAATAACTGAACATATAGACTGCTGCAATACCCGTAAATATCCACACAGCAGCCGGAAGAGTCCGTATCGACTGAATAACGGATTCCCTTGTTTTCCATTTACCTCCTCTGCCGCTTATGACAGAAGCCCTCCCTTCATCAAGAGGGAAATCCGGACAAAGAAGGAACACTACCAGAAATGACAGCGCGCTCCATGCATAAATATAAAAGGAATAATTCCACCGAATTGCACACAGATGCCCTACGATTACCTGCGCCAGCATATTCATGGCATACTGGGCCGTAACCGCCCAGCCCATCGCATGTTCTCTCAAACCCTCGTCCGCAACCAGCTTAAAGCTCATTGACACGCCGATTCCCTGCATCAGACCATATCCCACACCGAATGCAAACCGCCCTGCAAATACCATCCCGATACTTGTATTTCCAAATATGGCGGGAAGGACGCCTCCGACACAGTGACAGCCTATCCCAAAAAGAAGCATTTTCTTTAACGGAATCCTCCGATTCACCAGAATGCCTGCTACGACGGTAAAAATAACTGCGCATAAGTTGGGAATATTATTAACCAAAGTAATGATACTATAGGGAACATTCGGAAATCTTGCGGCGATATCGGCAAGAGCAGAGGTACACCATTCCGCGCCGCCGGCAGACGAATTGGCAAACAGAAGGACAACTACGCCAATCATCGTTCTCCTTGCAGACTGCTTTTTACTCATATCTCTCATCTCCTCTTATACTTAACATTCCAGAGCATAATGAAACGCCTGCTGATTTGCGCGCTTGATATTACGCACCAGGTCGCAGTCTCCGAGTGCGTATACTTCCGGCAGGAGCTCTTTCATTTCCTGATACAAGGCGTCGTTTTTCTTCATGCCAAATGCGGTTACCACATCGTCCGCTTTCAGAATCCTTTTTCTCCAGTTCCTGTCTTCGATTTCCACGCCCCCGTCGCAGAATGCGCATACTCTGCTGCCTCCAACCTTTTCTACTCCATAACTGTCTAATAACGAAAGCAGCATTCCCCTTGTATGCGGCGTCGCCTCATGGGCAAATTGTTCTGCCGGAATGATATCAACAACGGTAACCTGCTTCCCCTCCATGGCCAGTCCAAGAGCGCACTCCATTCCGGACAGTCCGCCGCCGCAGACCACTACCCTTTTCCCGGTCTTTTCTTTTCCCGTATCCACATCCAGTACATGGTGTACGTTTTCTCTGTCTATACCAGGTATTGGAAGCTCTAATCTGTCAGAACCTGTGGCGATAAATACCGCGTCCGGTTTCAATGCCAGAATATCCTCTGCCAAAGCTTCCGTATTCAGCCGGATTTCGGCCCCGCAGGACATGGTACTGTGAATCAGCCACTCCAGATGCCTTCTCATATCAATTTTATAAGACAGACAGCTTATCTCATGAAGTTTTCCGCCTAACCTGCCGCTCTTTTCCAGAAGTATGACCTCATGTCCCCGCTCTGTCAGCGTCTTTGCAGCCATACATCCGGCGACTCCGCCGCCTGCGACCACTGTTCGTTTCTTTTTCCGGGCAATGGGAACCTCTGTAAATTCCGCTTCTCTTCCCAGCATAGGATTGGTTGCGCACCGGATATGGCAGATGCGCTCCGGCGTACACTCGTAACACCGCAAACATGGCCTGGTCTTCTCATTCTGTCCATAATATGCGTTTTTAATCGTCATTGGATCGCAAAGGAGCTGCCTTGCCATAGCAACCATGTCTGCTTTCCCCGACGCCAGAATTTCTTCCGCTTCGTCAATCGTCATAATACTGCCAACCGTCGTAACCGGAATCCGAATCTTAGAATCCTGTTTGAGCGCTTCCGCATATTTCACATTATGACAGTGAGGATGATAGAGCGGAGGCATGGTATAGAAGGCGTAATCCGGCTCAATAATTAATCCTTGGGATACATGTACGGTATCCAGATAGTTCTGCGCTTTCCTAAGAAACCGTATGGTATCCTCAATCTTCATACCGCCCGGTATTATCTCGTCCCCGCTGATACGCATGTCAATAGCCAGTTTGTCGCCCACCCGGTCTCTGATAGCTTCCAACACCTCTAATGCAAATCTCCACCGGTTTTCTTCGCTTCCTCCGTACTGGTCCGTTCTCTTATTAAATAAGGGCGACAAAAATTGGGCAATCAGATTCCCATGAGCCGCGTGCAGAAGAATCATGTCAAACTCTGCCTTTACCAGACGTTCCGCGCAGTCCGCATATTCTTTCTTTATTTTCTCTATATCCGCATAATTCATTTCCCGGATATGGGTATTGCCTCCGGATGCGGGAATCGGACTGGGCGCAATCGCCTCCGGAACTCTCAAGAGTTCCGGATTAGCTCCCCGCCCGGCATGTACCAGTTCAATGGAAATCTTCGCCCCATACCGGTGGGCGGCCTCCGACAACCGCAGAAGCTCAATGATATTCTTATCGTCCGTAATATCCAGCTCTCCCACATAATCCGTCCCGGTATCATGGTCAATCGAAGTTGCTCCGATATTGACTACGCCGACTCCGGTTGCCGCCTGCATCTTGATAAATTCCAGATATTCCCTCGTCACCCCTCCGTTTGTACCGGATAAGGAGCATACCAGCGGCGAAAACTGTAACCTGTTTTTGACTGTCATGTTACCGATTTTTATCGGTTCAAATACATAATTGTAATGATGAAATTGCGCCATACTAATCTCCTCCCTTCTTATTTGCAATTGTTACGCATACCGCGCATACTACCACCATAACCGCCGCCATAGCCGCGGCAAATATGTACCGAAAATCCACCGCATCGCTGAACATTAACGGAACAGGCGTATAGAAGTAGGTGCCAAGGAATGTACCAAGCTGTCCTCCCACATGGATGACCATGCAGGCAGCGGTAACCCCGGCAACTTTCGAGCAGTTCGTCGCGCCCAAAAGGGACTGAGGCATACACTGACTGATTGACATTCCTGAGATAACCGCTCCAAGGAACAGAATCGGAAGACCATTTGCAGCATAAACCAGAAGATATCCGATTACTAAGAATCCAAATCCCACACAGTACATGTAATCATTTAATTTCTTATTCAAAGGTCCGAAGATTAGTCCGCCCAGAACGCCTCCTACTAGGAAAAGAGCCGTAACCGTCCCCGACGTAGCCGCGTCGCCGATTCCTCTGGATTCAATCAGGAAGGACATATTATTATTAAAAACGCCATACGTCGCAATAAAAATGAAGATAAAAATTCCATACATAAATACCTTCGGATTCATCCGGGTCTTTTCTTTTCTGCTTTCTTCCTTCGTCTCCTCCATATTTTCTTTTGGAATTACAACACAGCCCAGTACAAATGGAATAAATCCGATACAATAAGCCAGATAATTCATATGCCAGGAAATAGCCGCCAGCATGCCGCCTACATAGGTAAGGTAGATGCCTCCTAAATTGGTAAATACCGTCTGCATCCCCATAATTCCTCCCCGCTCCTCTTCCGAATAAAAATCCGCAATCAGACCGTTAGAAGTAGGCATCAAAAGTCCGAAGCCAATCCCCAACAGACCGGCCCACACGTACAAAAGAGTGATGCTGGAATTGAAAAAATATCCCAAAAGCCCTACCGCTCCATAACAGAACACGCCAATATTGCAGAGAACTTTCTTCGGTATCACCTTAATCAGCGACGGTGTAATCAACGCCACAATAATCATGGCGATACCCGGAAAGTTCATAATATTCATGATTGTTGTAATCGGCTGGTCCGGGAAATCCGCCGCAATCGAAGCAAGGGAAGGCGCAATTCCCATAGCGCCCATTTCCGTCGCAGAAATCAACAAAATCGTTAACGTTAGTAATTTTTTATTTGTCTTCATAGATATGTCTCTCCTTTCATTACCATATTTCCTTTAGATACGCCCGATATCCCGCGCCGCATAATACCCCTCTTTCGTCGCTTTCGCGATATTTGCGGGAAGATTGCAGTCTCCGACAGTGTAAAATTCCGGCGCGCAGAATCGAAGCGCATTCACTTCCTCTGTAAGAGATTTCTGTCCTACCGCGTAAATTATGGTATCTGCTCCTATTTGAAGTTCTCCCTCCGGCCCATTCGCCACTACGCCCTCGTCTGTAATCTCCACCGCCTTCGTACTGGTCAGAAGCCGGATTCCATGAAGCGCAATCTGCGCCATAACTGCTTCGCCATGGAGCATATTCCCGGCAAAATTTGGCCTTTCGGCCATCTCAAGCACCGTAACCTCTCTGCCATGAATCGCAAGATGAATTCCTAATTCACAGCCCACCAGTCCGCCTCCAAGAATCACAACCCGGTTTCCTGCCTTTTGCAAGTCGTAATATACTTCCTCAGCGCCCACAACATTTGCCTTGTCATATCCGGGGATAAATACCGGAACAACCGGACGGGCGCCAAGGGCCGCTATAATTGCATCCGGCTCTGTTCTCTCCGCAAATTCCCTGGTTGCAGGCGTATTTAAGTGAACCTCAATCAATTCATGCTCCATCACACGCTTTGCCTGCAGGGACAGGTAACGCTCCAGATTCTTCTTAAAAGAAACCTTCTCTTCACACAGAAGCGCTCCTCCTAACCGGCCGGACTTCTCGGCAAGCACCACCCGATGCCCTCTTCTCGCCGCTTCTAACGCCGCTGCCATTCCTCCGATTCCCCCGCCGGCTACCAGAACTTTTTTCTTCTCATAACTTGTCGTATCAAATTTATTCTCTAATTCCCGTCCGATTACCGGATTAATTGCACAACAAAACTGTCTGGTATCCAAGAGCCCCGAAAAGCACTGGTAACATCTTAGACACCTGTTAATCTCCTCTTCTTTTCCCATACGCGCTTTCACCGGGAAATCCGGATCTGCAATCAGCCCTCTTGCCATCGCAATCGCGTCAACATGTCCCGCCGCCAGCGTATCTTCCATAAGCTGTACATCCGAAAATGCGCCTACTGCCACAACAGGTGTTTTTACGTGCTTCTTCACCTCGGCGGCATATTTTAAATTGCACCCGTCTTCCAGAAACATGGAGGGATGAACTACCACAAAGGATTCCTCTACCTCATGATTTCCCACCGAGCAGTGAATCAAATCCACATGTCCGTCTATCATCTCTGCCATCGCAACTCCGTCCTCCGGCGTATAACCGCCTGGATTGCACACATCCGCCGCGCTGAACCGGAAATCTATCAGAAAATCCTTTCCGCAGACCTCCTTAATTCTGTCGCAGACCGCAACCGGCATCCGCATCCGGTTTTCCAGACTGCCGCCCCATTGGTCCCCGCGGGTATTAATTACCGGCGACATCATCTGATTCAGAAGCCATCCATGCCCTCCATGAACCAGCACCATGCCGAATCCCGCCTGTTTACACCGAAGCGCCGCTTCTGCAAACTTCTCAATCGTCTCTAAGATTACCTCTTCCGGCATCTCAGGAATCAATACCCCATGAAGCCTTGCACCCGCCTTGCTCCCTTCTCCCATACGCTCCACCGGCGCATAGATTGCATTTCCATTTACATAGGACTCGGAAGCGTACATTCCGGCGTGCTGAAGTTCCATGGACGCAATCGCCCCATGCTTCGTAATGGCGTCCGCCAGAAGCGCAATCCCTCCGATACAGTCGTCCGTATCCAGATGAATCCCCTTCGGGATATCAATGCCATGAACGGAATCCACATACCCCTCTCCAATGGTTACGACTGCCGCTCCTCCTCTGGCCTTTTCCTCATAGAATGCCGCTGCCGCCTGCGTCGGAAGACTCTCTGCATCCAGATGAAGGAATCCTTGCGGCGCGCTGATAATTCGGTTGCGAAGCACAACGTTCCCCAACCTTAACGGCGCGAACAGATTCGGATATTTCATGTTATACATACACAATTCTCCTTCCCTTTTTCTATCTTCTATGATAAAATTCTACCAAGATTGTTAAGAAAATGACACGAACAGACCATTGTCCCTTCACAACCAGACGTTGTGAGAGGACTATTTACCGGATATCGGGCCTGACCGGAGCGCCTAAGTACCCGAAGCAGGGCGAGACAACATTCCAGAGAACTCAGCGCTAACATAGTCTAAGAATCTCAGGAATGCCTTCGCTCCTAAGACTATGTAAACGATGATTTCACTTTCATTAAAAACGTCTCTAAAATGCCCTTCTTCGGGTACTTAAGCGCTCCGGTCAGGCCCGATATCCAGTAACTTTAACACAAGAACATAAACAGCAAAAAGGAGAATAACATCATGGATATACAAGACTTAAAATGTTTCCTAACCGTCTGTAAATATATGAATTTCACAAAAGCGGGACAGGAACTCCACTTCTCCCAGCAGGGAATCAGTAAGATTATCAAACAGATGGAATCCTCTCTCGGAGTACCGCTCTTTGTGCGGGAACGCTCGAAACTCCGCCTGACGGAGTATGGCTCTTACCTTTACCCCATGGCGAAGAAGCTCTGCGACGAATACCAGACTCTGACTGACAATATGCATTCCTTCATTGCAAAAGATAATGAAAAATTGAAGATTGCAATTCCCCGGGGCATGACATGGGAATTAATCGGCAGCCAGCTCCAAAACTTTTACAACCACTTTGACAACGCGCAGCTACTGATTACCCAGACCGACGACCTTGGCGTAGAAAAAGCCCTGTTAAATGGAGACGCAGACATTGGATTCTGCATTGCTCCGATTTCTTCCGAGCTTTTTACTCTCCACAAAATCCATCGGGAAAATACCCATTATATGATTAGCACCCAGAATCCCCTCTCCGAAAAAAGCGAATTATCCATTGATGATATGCGCAACGAGAAATTTATCGGATTCGGCGCCAGAAATAAAGGTCACGATACCTTAAAGAATTATTGCAGAGAGGTAGGATTCGAGCCGGTTCTTTACGCGGAAGTAGACGACATGAATATCCTGTATCAGATGGTAAAAGAGAACAGAGGAATCGGATTCTACGTGGGAAATCCTGCTAACGCGTCTCTGATTGACGGGATTAAGCTTGTCCGCGACGTAAGCGCCAACTGGTATTGGGAAATCATTCTCGCCACCAGCCGTCTGCATAAGCTGCGGCCTGTCGACAAAGCCTTTATCAAAGAATTTCATGACTGGTAAAAATCTTACCATTGAAAATCTTTCTCTTTTATTATATGATAGTAGGGAAGTAACCAAATAAACCATGCAGAAGTTTTTCAGGAGGGAACTGATTTTAAGAACTTAAGTGACGATACCTTTCTTAAAAACTTCTTTTTTTATGCTATTTTCTCATTGCCAGAAGGAGGTTGTTATGAGACATTTGATGAGTCCGCTGGATTTTACAGTGGAAGAATT
>CAOKJI010000072.1 GCA_948468495.1 uncultured Dorea sp.
TTCGAGAGCCCAGACAGTCTTTGTTACATTGAAATTGAAAATTCCATTTCCAACAGTAGGAAGCATTTCAAGGACTGTGACGTCATTGCCCTGGCTGCCAAGGAGCTCGGCTGTTTCCAAACCTGTCATACCCCCGCCGACGACGACAACCTTCTTCTTATCATATGTAATTTTTCCGGCAAGTACGTCATTGGCCAGCGCTGCTTTTTCTACGCCCGGAACCGGCGGTACCACTTGTTTTCCTCCGGCTGCCAGAACAACGGCATAAGGGCTTAGGCTGACTAACTCATCTAAATTGTCCTTTGTGAGTTCATAATTTAATTTAACGGTTATTTTATCATTGTTTTCGATTTGATATTTAAAGTAGTTAATCAGGTTATCAATTCGGAACTTGTCGGGCGCTTTATTTGCATATTGCAGGGAACCGCCGAATTCGGATGATTTCTCTGCGAGAATTACATGAAAACCTCTTTCTGCTGCGGTAAGCGCCGCCTGCATACCGGCGGGGCCCGCGCCGATTACCGCGACAGTTCCTTTACCTTCAGGGAGGCTGAGATTATCTTTTTCACGCCCTGCGAGAGGATTTACAGAGCAGCGCATTGGCTGGTGTGTAATGGTAATTTGCTGCATGCATCCATTGCATGAAATGCAGGGACGGATTTCTTTCTCACGTCCGGACTTTGCTTTGTTCGCCCATTCCGGATCGGCAATATGCTGGCGGCCAAGGACAAGAAAATCCTGACATCCGGATGCAAGAACGGCTTCGCCTTCTTCGGGCGTCTTTACTTCATTTGGTCCATAGACCGGAATCGTATTGACTGATTCTTTGAAATATGCATAGATATCATTTCTCCATCCGGCCCGAAGATCCGGGGTTCCAACGCGGTCAATGCTTGTCATGGTAAGATGGATGCCGTCAATTCCGTTTTCGCTCAACAGTTTGCCGACCAGTCGCATCTCGTCTGCATCCGGTTCTCCTTTCAGTCCTTCGCCCTCAAATGCATTCAGGCGTACCGTAACGGGGAATTTCGGTCCTACTACTTTGCGGATAGCCTGAACAATTTCGATAACGATACGGCAGCGGTTTTCTCTGGAACCGCCATATTCATCGGTTCTGACATTTTTTGCAGGACTGATGAACTGATTCAGAAGATATCCATGAGCGCAATGGATCTGGATACCGTCTGCGCCGGACCATTTCACGTATTGGGCGCCTCTTGCAAAGCAATCGACAATCTCTTTAATCTGTGCAACTGTCAGTTCCCGGACAGACGGAGTTCCGGCCGGCATGGACGGCGTCAGCGCGCTGCAGGAAACAGGCTGGTATCCATCGTTATACTCTGCCGTAGTTTTTCTTCCCGGGTGATGAAGCTGAACGAACAGTTTCGCTCCGTATGAATGAACCCGTTCTGCAAAATGTGTAAGAGATAGTTCGTTTCCTATATTCAGAAGTCGGATTTGTCCCGGCATTGCAATGCCTCCCAGCTCCGGCGGGCAGACGGCAACATAAGAGGTTACCAGAGTTCCGGTGCCGCCCTTTGCTCTTGCGCAGAAATACTCGATACAGCGCTCGGATACATTACCTGAATTATCTCCAAGGGATTCATCCATCGGAGCCATTATAATTTTGTTTTTCATTTCCAGACCGTTGATTTTACCCCGGCTAAATATCCTATCGTACATAACGCCCTTCCGATTATTTTGTAAAATCATTTACGACAACTGCGCCGACAACATCATTTTCATCCATCCACTTAAATACGGAGACCACGTCAGACAGACAGCATGTTTCTGTGAGAAGCGGTTTTACATTCAGCTTGCCTGCGGCAACTAATTCAAGCATCGGCTTGAAGCCCTGGATCGGACTGCTGAGGGAACCTACAATTGAAAGTTCGCTCTGTACCAGTGGGTTGATCGGAATTGACGCATCCCCTTCCGGTCCAAGCTGCGTTACGCCAAGCTGCACAAGACGTCCAAGCTTGCCGAGGCTGTTAAAGCACTGGACAACAACATTTTTATTACCAAGCGCTTCAATAGCTACATCTACGCCTTTGTCCTTAGTAATCTTTTTGATTGCTTCTACCGGATCTTCTTTGGATGCATTAATTACATAGTCGGCGCCCATCTCTTCGGCAATTTTGAGAGCTTCTTCTTTGATATCTACGGCAATTACGAAGCCTCCCATTTTGCTTGCGGTTGCCACGCTTGCAAGTCCGACGCCGCCGCATCCGTATACGGCTACCCATTCGCCGATTTTTACTTTTGCAGCTTCTACGACGCCTTTAAAGCCTGTAATATAACGGCAGCTAAGAATCGCTCCTTCTTCAAAGCTCAGATTGTCCGGCAGATATTCTGCGTTGCGGTCTGCGTAGGGAACAGCAACATATTCTGCAAATCCGCCGTTGTAGCCAATGCCCGGAACCAGATAAGACTCACACAGATTCCCATGTCCTGATTTACACATATCGCAGGTTCCTTCGCTTCCGGAAACCGGAATCATAACTCTGTCTCCTGCTTTGAAACGCTCTACCAGTTCTCCGGCTTCCTCGACAATTCCGCACATCTCATGGCCCAGAATCATAGGATATTTTCTGGAATAGTGTCCATGCCACTTATGCCAGTCGCTCCGGCAGACTCCATTTGCCATTACTTTCAGTAAAATTCCATGAGGAAGGCATTCCGGTTTCGGGACCTCCCTCAGGTTATAATCTTCCACGCCTTCTAATACCATAGCTTTCATTTGTTGTTCCTCCTTAATTTTTACATTTTATTTATCCTTCGCATGCATGTTTTGAATTTGTATTAATTTTAACAACTATGTATTTCCCTGAGAATCACATTTTTGTTTAATGGATATAACTAAAAAGTTTCTGCGGTGTTATCTGGTAAAATCCGTTACAACGTATGTGCCAACTACGCTGTTCGTGTTCATTTTTTCAAAGATATCGACTACTTCTGAGAGGCAGATTTCTCCCGAGAGCATTTTTCCGGGCGTAAATCTGCCGGAAGACACCAGGCGAAGCATTTTCTTAAATTCATGAATCGGCATTCCAAGTGAGCCCCGGATTGATTTTTCCCCATGCACAAGATCATGAATGGGAATGGGTATATCGCCTCCTCTTCCGTTCTGTGTGATTCTGATTTGAACAACTCGTCCCCGTTTTCCAAGGCTGTGAAGCGCCGCGAGACATGTATCCTGACTCCCTAATGAGTCAATTGCCACGTCAGCCCCCATGTTTTCGGTAATTTTCATGATGTTCTCTGTAGAATCAGCGTCCATGGAGTTAATGACAAAATCAGCGCCCATCTCTTTGGCCAGTTTTAAATTACCAGGATTAATATCAACGCCGATTACAATTGCACCCATACTGTGCGCAATATTGATGGCAGACAGTCCTACGCCGCCGCAGCCGAAGACAGCGACCCGGTCGCCAATCCGTACCTCGCCGATGTCCAATAATGCATGGTAAGCTGTGATAAACCGGCATCCAAGAGCCGCCCCTTCGCGAAAACTGATAGAAGCAGGGAGATGCTCCGCGTTCCAGTCTGCATTGGGAATCGCCGTATATTCGGCAAATCCCCCGTTATATGCAATTCCCGGAACCAAATAAGAATCGCATAAATTTCCATGACCGGACTTGCACCAGCCGCATGTCCCGTCTCCTCCGGATACCGGAACAATCACCCGGTCGCCTGCATGAAAACGCTTCACATTTCTGCCGGTTTCTTCCACAATTCCGCAAAATTCATGTCCCAGTATCATAGGGTATTTTTGTGAGTAATGGCCATGCCATTTATGCCAGTCGCTCCGGCAGACTCCGTTTGCCATTACTTTAATCAGCATACCGTCTTTGTCGCAGGCTGGTTTTTCTACATCTCGCAGTATTAACTGCTCAACGCCTTCCAGTACCAAAGCTTTCATAGCTTTCGCCTCCTCGTTTAGAATTTTTATTATGTTTTCTGTGCAATTATTTTAATACCGTTATACGTTTCTTTTGAATTTCTATTTTGTTTGGGGGATGTAACCATACAGTTTAAGATGGGGTTTTTCTGCAACCATATGGTTACAGCCATCGAACCTTTTTGTTGTTCCAAAATTCGATGATTATTGTTATTATTTTTATGAAAGAATGGTTATTTTCTGTATTTACAAAGGAGAAAGGAGGAGGCGTTTATGACCATATTTGGATTTCCGCTCTACACGTTTATGCATGCGTATGGCATAGCTGCCGTAGTATTCATTTTCATCGTTATTGATGCTGTCAGGGGAAATTATGAAGGAAAAGATGTTGAAAATGAATTTGGTATTGATGACTGGTACAGAACATTTTAATTCAGAATTGTCGGAAAGGAGGACTGTTTCAGTATGTCTGCGTCAATTACTATCGTTGTTATTTATCTGATTCTGATGATTTTTGTCGGAAACATATCTGCGAGACGTTCCACAAAAACTCCGTCTGGAAATGGTAATTATTTTGGAGGTTCGCTGCCGCCCTGGGTTATGGCGACTGCTATTGTGGCTACTTCCATCAGCGGAGTAGGATTTATCGGTACGCCCGGTACGGCGTATAATCAAGGCTATGCGCCTTATTTGGGCACTACGATTCTTGGCGGAGGGTGGATAGGATTTGTATTAAGCGCAAAAATCATCGGACGCCCAATGAAACGGATTGCAGCCAGAAGAAAGTTAGTCACTGTAACGGATATTATCTGTGATATTTTTCAGGATACCCGTCTTCGCTATATCATTATTCCGATTATTATTCTCGGAGGGATTGCTTCGGCAGCGGTTCAATGGGTTGTGATAGGAACGGTGATGAGCAGTATGCTTGGCGTAAATTATACGGCCGCAGTGCTGATTGGCGTAGGCTGTGTCGCCCTTTACAGTGTGTTCGGCGGAAATGAGTCAACGGCGTTTGTCGGTGGGATTCAGTGCCTGATTGCCATGTTTTGCAGTATTTTTATGTGCGTCATGGCAGTAAAGCTTGCCGGAGGCCTTTCGCTGATGAATCAGACGATTGCCGCGTATGATTCATCTATGTTTTACCCGGTAAATACAAATACGTCTTTTGGATATTTTTTTTCGCTGGCGTTTATTTATTCTATTGGCTATATGGGGCAGCCGTCTATTACGGTAAAATGGTCACAGATTACCGACAATAAACTCTATCCAAAAGCAATTCTGATTGGTTCAGTCTCTTATGTATTAACAACGCTCATGACTTATCGGGGAATTTCTGCGAGAGCGCTTGTTGAAACAGGAAAGATGGCGCCGATTACAAATACTGACAGTCTTGTTATGACGTATATTCAGACGTTTTTCAGTCCTTGGGTTGTGGGGCTTGTCGTAGCCGCCGCCCTGTCAGCTATTATGTCCACAGGAGCGGCACATCTGATTTCATGTTCTTCTGCCTGTGTCAATGATGTTATGGCAAACTGGATGCATATGGATATGAGCGGGAAAAGAGGAAAATGGATTAGCCGTATGGTTATGTTTGTCTGTCTGATACTGAGTCTTGCCATGAGTTTTCGCCCGGATCTTGGAATCCAGGCTTTGGGAAATTCTGCGTGGGGAGCATTTGCTGCCGTCATTGCCCCATCGCTTGTGCTGGGACTCCGCTGGCGCAGGGCGACAAAATGGGGGGCCTGGGCCAGCGGTATTTTCGGACTTACAATTGTTATTATTGTGAACGTTCTGAAATATGCAAATATCTGGTACTGGCCTTTTGAACTTACAATGGAGGCATTCGCTCTTATAGCAAGCTTTGTGATTATGATTGCTGTCAGTCTGCTTACGCCTGCGCAGGACAAATCACATTTCATGCCGGAAACGCTCAGAGAACTTCAGGAAAAGAGAACGGCAATGGCATCCTGATGTAGTAAAATGCCGTATATTGTTGACGATTACTGTTAAAATAATGACTATAAGGCACAGAGATTTCTGCCTGTCCGGATGGACTGCCTGCCGGAAACAGGCGGGGGATTTTTCGATTGTTTTAAGGGAGCGTGATACGGTGTACAATCATTATCTTGACACATTTATTCAGGTGGCCGACAGCGGCAGCTTTTCGAAAGCGGCCGAGATTCTGTATATATCGCCAACGGCTGTTAGCAAAAAAATCAGCAATCTTGAGCTGGAAATAGGTATTACGCTGTTTCAGCGGACCCATCAGGGGGTTGTCCTTACGAATGCGGGCAAAGCGCTGTATCAGGATGCAAAAAAGATGATTGAGTATTCGAATCTGGCAATTGCAAGGGCAAAAAGCGCTTCTTATAGTGATAATAATATTATCAGAATGGGGAAATCGCTGAATACGCCCTGCGATATCCTTACCAATATCTGGCCAAAGATTCGCAGCATTTATCCTGAATTAAAGCTTTCCATCATTTCCTTTGAAAACACGACGCAGAGTGTGAATAAAATGTTTGAAAATCTGGGGACGGAGATTGATATGTATATCGGACTCTTTGATTCGAATGTACTTGCCCAGAGAAAATGTATCGGATTGCGTCTGAGTGAAGAACCTCTGAAAATTGCTGTGCCATACGATCATCGCCTGGCACAGGAAGAAATTCTTTCTTTTCAGGATTTATACGGTGAAAAATTAATGCTTGTACAACGGGGACGTTTCCTTTCCTATGACAGACTGCGTGATGAAATTGAAAAAGCGCACCCCAAAATTGAAATTGTAGACTGTGAGACAATAAAAATAAGCGCGTTTAACGAATGCGAAAATATACATTCCGCTATTGTAATCATTGAACCATGGAAGAACATTCATCCTTTATTTAAAACAATCCCTGTTAACTGGGAATATTCTACTCCCTTCGGGATTGTCTGTTCAAAAAAGCTGTCGCTGCATGTAGAGAAGTTTCTGCATGCAACGAAGCAAATTTTTAAATTGGGTTCATCGGATTATTTTGAGTGAGGTAATGCATTGGTTTACAATGCCTTCGACCGTTCGGTGGCTGCTTTAATGCATTCCATGACTGCGCCTCTCATGCCGCCTGTTTCCAGCTTCTCGCATCCCTCTATGGTAGTTCCGGCGGGAGATGTTACCATATCTTTAATTTGTCCCGGATGCAAATCAGTTTCCAGAATCATCTTAGCGGTTCCAAGGCAGGTCTGCGCCGCAAGACGGTAAGCAGCAGCTCTTGGAAGTCCCTGCTTTACGCCTCCGTCCGCCATTGCCTCAATAAACATAGCGGCATAGGCAGGACCGCCGCCGCTGAGTCCGCAGACAGCGTCGATTAAGTGCTCCGGCACCATTTCTACGATTCCGATGCTTTCGCAGACGGCTTTTGCGGCAGCAAGCTCGTCTTCGGTAAAGCCGTTGTCTGAACAGAGTGCAAATGCGCCTTCATATACCATGGCTGGTGTATTCGGCATAATCCGAAGAATACGGGGCGTACCGTTTATCATTGCCAGAAGCCGTTCTACAGTAACACCGGCAACGATGGACATCATAGCTTTATTGTCCAGTGCGTTTTCGCACATGGCTAATGCGCCCGCTGCCTGCTGTGGTTTTACCGCAAGCAGAACGATGTCTGCATTCCGGCATACTTCTGCATCGCTTGAGGATACAGTCGCACCCCATCCTGCGGCTTT
>CAOKJI010000073.1 GCA_948468495.1 uncultured Dorea sp.
TTCTAACGTTACTGCTCCAAACATCCTTTGTTCCCTCTCTTAAAATATAGGCATACCCGATGCCCGCTACCACAAAACAGAGGGCTTCCCGCCCTCTGCCTGCCTCTCACTTTCCTTTTCATACTGCCTACTGCTCTACAATGGCTTCCTGAACACCGTAGGTCTCTGCAATCTCCATCATACGTCCGTCTCCGTATGTCTTCTCAAATACTCCGTTGATATATTCTGCCAAATCAGAACCCTTACGGCAGCCTACTCCATACTCCTCAGTCGTCAGTTCCTCCGTATGAATTAAATTCTCGTAGCTGGTTCCCTCTCCAATCATAGCGCCCGCCATCAAAAGGTCAATAATTGCCGCATCCGAAGTTCCGGAAGCAACTTCCATCAATGCATCAGCCTGAGATGCAACAGAGTTCATATTATATTCCTTTTCACCGGCAGCCGCCTCTCCCGCTGAACCAGCCTCAACCGCGAAGGTAAGTCCGGCTAAGTCTGCATCCTTCTTATCTTCCGGCACCACTACTACCTGTGCATTGTTGCAGTATGCATTGGTGCACTCCATCGCAGAAGTAACCTCAGACGTCAGCGTCATACCGTTCCATACAACGTCAATATTCTTAGAATCCAGCTCCATAATCTTGGTATCCCAGTCAATCACTACAAATTCAGCCTCAACGCCAAGCTCCTCTGCAACCAGCTTCGCCATGTCCGCGTCAAAACCGACCCACTCTCCGGATTCATCCTTATAATCCATAGGCTCAAATTCCGTAATGCCGATTACCAGCGTTCCCTTATCCTTAATGTAATCTACATCACTTTCCGATTCGCCTGCTTCTGTATTATCCTTCGCATCCTTCTTGTCCCCGGAATCACTTCCGCCGCAGGCCGTCATAGAAAATACCATAACAAGGCATAACATAAATGCAATTAATTTCTTCTTCATAACCGTCTCCTCCACATTTTGCTCTATTAGCCAAGTAGTATTGTAGCATAGTAGCACAGTAAAGTAAAGTGATATTTTTCTCTTCGGCAGGTGAACTGTTACCGATTAATAGATACCCATCAGCCTCTCGGCCTCCTCCCGCATCTGCCGCCGCACCTCTTCCGGTCCAAGTATCCGCACGCCGTCGCCTAAGGAAATCACCCATGCCAGAAACTGCCTGCTGACTGCAACCTTTACATTTACCGTAAAATGCCCTTCATCCTTTGGAATCAGTGAAATATCCCGGCCAAACCTGTCAATCACAATACCGGCCATCTCATTTACAATTTCCAGCTTTACATATTGCTCTTCCCCGGCAAACATACTGAACGTCTTCTGAGACAGCGCCGCCAAATCCATCTCCTGAAAGGCTTTTTGTCCTTCCCGTTTTTCCCCTGCGGCGGATAATTTTACCATCTTGTCTATCCGGTAATACTTCATCATCTCTGCGTCGCTGTCATAACCAATCATATAATAATTCTCGTTATCCCAGGACACGCCCCATGGACTGATACAGTAGAATTTGCCGCCGCGCCTGAGCTCCATCTCTTTCTTTACATTCCACTGAAAATACTGAAACCGTATCTTCTCATTGCCGGCGATTGCATTCTGAATCTCATCCACATTATAATAGATACTTTCATTCATGGTCTTAATCCTTCCGGACACGTAGACCTGGCGCTGCAGCTTCGTAGCCTCATATCTGCTGCTTAAGTTCTCCAGCTTCCGAATCAGCTCGTTGGATTTCCGCTCTGTGATAAATTTAGACGACTGCACCGCATCTACCAGCAATTTTAACTCAGGCAGTTCAAATTCACGGCTTGCCACCCGATAACTATAACGCTTTCCGTCCTGCTCTCCGATAATATCCATGCCGTAATTCATAAGAGTCTCGATATCCCCGTACAGACTTTTCCTCTCTGCACAAATCCCATACCCCTCCAGCGCCTTCACAATTTCAGGCATCGTCATCCCATGCTTCTCATCTGTCCGCTCCAGAAGGATTTTCTGCAAATACAATAACTTTAACTTTCCATTTCCGCCTCTTGCCATAACTCCTTACATACCTCTGTTAGTATTATAATAAAAACACCATCTTGTCTGCTCCTGACAATTCTTCACTGTACTTTAGTCCCAGCCCATGGAATGTCTGAAGCTCTTCTCTGTTCTGCACCTGATTTTCCGCCATAAACCTTACTATCTCGCCCCTGGCCATCTTCGCAAAGGTTCCCTTCTGCCTGACCTTTCCCGCAGCCAATTCCCCAAACTCCACCGTTATAAAACGGTCCTTTGGACTTAGATATTTCTGAATCGCCCGGGAGTATTCTTTGGAAGCCAGATTGAAAATTATATGCTCCCCATCAGAAACCGCCCGATACGGCTTGTCGCCCCAGTATTCATATAAATCCTTTCTTCCATTTACAGACAGCTTTGCCTGCATCTCCAGCCGATAAGGAGTCACGCCGTCAAATGCTCCCAACACTCCGTAAAAACCAGAAAGGATGCGCAAGTGCTTCTCTATGTATTCCAACGCGTCCCCGCTGAATACCTCCGGCGCCATATGTTGATACTGCAGCCCTTCATATGCCAGGATTGCCGGGGTAAGAGACTTCTCCAAATCCATATTCTGAAACCGACGATAATTCAACTCTGCCAGCTTATCGTTACACCGCCATAATTCTTTCGCTTCCTCAAAAGATAGTTTCTGAATCTCGCGGCATAAGATTTTAGCTTCGTCTAAAAAGTCAGGCAGGTTTTTCACTGGAAGGGTATCGGTATTCACATTCATTTTTTTCGCAGGAGATATCATAATCCTCATAAGGCTGACCTCTTTTTGTATTCGTAATGCAATAATCTTATCACACTCTGAGCTTCTCTTGCAACCGATTACAATGAAGGTGCAATCCACAGGGAATGCACCTCCACAATTTCTATCATGATATACTGCTTTTACTTAATAATTCTCCGCCTTAATCTGGAAATAAGCCTGCGGATGCGCGCATACCGGACACACTTCCGGCGCCCTCTTTCCGACTACAATATGACCGCAGTTTGCACACTGCCAGATACATTCTCCTTCTCTGGAGAATACAAGTTCGTCCTCGATATTGGCCAGAAGCTTACGATATCTGTCTTCATGCTCCCTTTCAATCTCCCCAACCTGCTCAAAGAGCCTTGCAATCTCGTCAAATCCTTCTTCCTTCGCATCTTTTGCAAACGCGGCATACATATCCGTCCATTCATAGTTCTCGCCTTCCGCTGCATCTTTTAAGTTCTCAATTGTTGAAGGCACAGCGCCGCCATGAAGCAGCTTAAACCAAATCTTCGCATGCTCCTTTTCATTTGCTGCTGTCTCCTCGAAAATATTGGCAATCTGTACATAACCATCCTTCTTAGCCTTCGATGCATAGTAGGTATACTTATTTCTCGCCTGTGATTCCCCTGCAAATGCCGCCTGTAAGTTCGCCTCCGTCTTACTTCCCTTTAACTCCATATCTGTTCCTCCTCTATTCTATAAAATCAGTAATAATTACTATTATTATAACATATTATTTTGACTTTACAAGATTTTGATTGAATTTCTTCTATTTTTATTATATTTTAAAGATAGCAATAAAAGGATTATAGATTATTTATGGGAGGAAACGCAATGTTAACTAATTTTAATTCTATGCTGAAAACTGCTTACGCGCAGAAAAAGGCAATCGGTTCATTTAATTTTTATAACTACGAGACCTTAAAAGGAATCCTACAGGCTGCGGAGCAGATGAATACTCCGGTCATTGTATCATTCGGGAAAAAATATCTGTCAAACATGTCTTTTGATGAAGTTAAAGCCATCACTGCCGCCTCTGCCGAGCTTTACAAAACAGACGTCTGTCTGCACCTTGACCACTGTGACAGCATGGATATCATTTACCAGGCAATCCGCGCCGGATTTACATCTGTAATGTACGACGGCTCTGCGCTTCCCTTTGAAGAGAATACCGCCAATACCAGGCGAATTTGTGAGGTTGCCCATGCAAATAACGTCAGCGTAGAAGCTGAGCTTGGAAGCCTCGCCGCTGGGGAAGCTTCCCATGAAGGTTCCGCCGACGACAAAGAAGTCTATACAAGCCCGGACGCCGCCAGAGAATTTGTGGAAAAAACCGGAGTAGACGCTTTGGCCGTGTCCATCGGAACCGTACATGGACTATACAAGGGTACGCCGAATATCCGCACAGATATTCTTCAGGCAATCAATGAAAAGCTACATATGCCATTAGTACTCCATGGCGGAAGCGGAACGCCGGAAGAAAAGGTAAAGGAATGTATCTCTCATGGAATTGCGAAGATTAATGTAAATACCGAAATCTCTGATTACACCGTACAGCACACCAGAGCGCTTCTGGAAAAAGAGAATCCGCATCTGTCGGTTGTCGCATTGAATCAGATGCAGTATGTTTCGGAGGTTGTTCAGAAATATATGGGAATTTTTGCTAATCAATAATCTCAAGACCATATACGAAGAACTATCAATTCATATGCAAAATGCGAGACTGCCGGAAAATACGAAATTTTCCGGCAGCATTGCTTAAATCACATATTCATCGCTATGAAATACTGCATTTTCCTATATCAAACGCCTGTCAGGCCAGCTCTCTGCCCGTCTTCCACAGCCTGACAGCCTGTTCTGCGGCTGCCGCCATATTCTTCCAGGCATTCTCTTTATTCATCGCCTCTTCCAGCGAAACCGGCTTTCTTAATATCGGGAAGAATGCGTCGATGCCGCAGGTATTGCACGCCCCGGCGTCCTCCGTCACACAGCCCGCAAATGCGATTACAGGCTTCTTATATTTCTTCGCCAGCTCCGCAACGCCCGCGGGGGCCTTCCCCATTGCCGTCTGCCCGTCCAGCCGGCCTTCCCCGGTAATCACAAGGTCCGAATCCCTGATATACTTCTCTAAGCTGGTCTCCCGCAGCACAATGGAGATTCCCGGCTCCAGTACAGCATTCAGAAAAGTCAGAAATGCAAAGCCAAGCCCCCCTGCCGCTCCGGTTCCTGGGTAATTCTTGTCAGCCTTCAGAAACTTCTTTCCCACAAGCCCTGCATACCGCAGCATCCACGCGTCCATCTTCTTTACCATCTGCGCATCGGCGCCTTTCTGGGGCCCGTATATAGCGCTGCAGCCCTGTCCCCCGCATAAGGGGTTCGTTACATCGCAGGCTACAAAGAACTCACATTCCTTTAGTTCCGGCAGGGCGTCCTTATCCTCGATTACCGCCAGATGCTCCAGTCCCCTGGCTCCGTAAACCGCCTCTTTGCCTTCCGCATCATAAAATCCGTATCCCAATGCCTGCAGCATCCCTATACCGCCGTCGTTCGTAGCGCTCCCGCCGATGCCGATAATGAATCTCCGGCAGCCCTTTCCCAGAGCATCCTTAATCGTCTCGCCCACACCGTATGTCGTCGTGTACAGAGGGTTTCTCCTGACGGCCGGTATCAGAGTGATACCAGCCGCCCCGGACATTTCAATAATCGCTGTTTTTTCTTTTTCGATGATGCAGTAACTGCATTCCACCGGCTCCCCCAAAGGTCCTGTGACTCTTACCTGATGGATTCGGCCCCCCATTCCGTCGGCAAGGGCTTCCACCGTCCCTTCCCCTCCGTCGGCAAGGGGACGCACAGAAACTTCCGCGTCCGGAATCGCCGCTTTCACGCCTTCCATAGCCGCGCTTCCGGCTTCCATAGAAGACAGGCTTCCCTTTAATGAATCTATTGCAATCGTTATCTTCATACCATCACCCTATATCAGCTATTATATTTTTCCCGATCCAGTTCTTTTTCCTTCGCGTTAACAATCACGTTCACAGCCGCGTCGCCGATGACATTCAGAGGAAGCAGCGCCATTTCAACCGGACGATTAATCGCAACAATCAGCGCATAACCAATCAGACAGGCTTCCGTCGTCCATCCCATACCGGACAGAACGGTAAAGATCATCGTAGTTCCGGCAATTGGAATCGCAGGCGTTCCAGCCGCCGCACAGATGGATAAAAACGCCATAACAATCATATTAGCAGGCGTAACTTCAATCCCCGCGCTTGTGGCAATAAATGTTACCGCAAACATATGCATAACGGTTGTTCCGTTCATATTAATTGTCATTCCTGTAGGAAGCACGAAGCTTGTAATCTCCTGGCTGCAGCCAAGCTCGTCGATACAGGTTCTCGTATTCAGAGGAAGACACGCCGCAGAAGAATTTGTGGAGAATCCAAAAATTCCGACCTTTGCAATCTTCTTCAAAAACTTCACCGGATTCTCTCTTGTGGTAATCCAGATGCCCAGCGGGTAAAGCGTTACCACCAGAAGGAACAGCGTCAGCATAGCCGATACAACGTAAGCCGCTACCGGAGCCAGATATTCCACGCCGTAGATTGCAAATGTTCTGGAAATCAGGCAGAAGATTGCTACCGGCCCAATCTTATTAATCAGGAATGTCAGCCACATATTGATGACTTCGCTTAAGCTTTCCAGCACTTTCTTCAGAGGTTCTCCTCGCTCTCCCATCTGGTTCAGACACAGTCCAAGGATAATCGCCACTACCACAATGGCAAGAATGCTGTTATTCGTACTTGCCGCGTCCGTAATATTAGAAGGAACTGCATTTACAACCACAGCAAGTGGGTTAAATGCGTCAATCGTCGCTGCCTCGGCAACGCCTTCGCTGGGCAGCGTTACATTGAAAAAGCCAAGGGATTTGACCACATATGCAACCAGACACCCAAGAGCCGCGCCGCACACATAGAATCCGAAAAATCCAGCAAGGGTACGACCGGCAATCCTGCCAAGCTTTGTAGAATTGGAAATACTGCACATAGCAAGGCTCAAAGAAACCAGCACCAACGGCACGATTGCCATCTGAAGTCCCTTCATGAATATCTGCCCTACAATGTAGAAGAGCCCCACCGCTCCAACGCCTTCCGAAACGGTAATATCCTGGAAAAGAATTTTATTGACAGCAACCCATCCCTCTTCTGATATAACATTTTCCCTCAGAAACAGGAAGAGCAGTCCTACCGCCAGGCCTCCAACCAAAGCAATCATCATTTTCTTTACTACGGACATCGGTTCTTTCTTACCTGTTCCGTTATTTTCTTCCTTATTCATACCTTCCACTCCTTTATCTCTAAGTATTTACAGGCCTTTATAAATGCCGAATCTGGATTCCTTCTTCGGCAAAGGCTTTCCGTATCCTCTGTACAAATGCAAGGGCTTTCGGTCCGTCGCCATGCACGCAGAGCGTATCGCCTTTAATATCCAGCTCCTTACCGTTAATAGAAGTTACCTTTCCTTCCTTTATCATGCGGATGCATCGTGCAATGGCCACATCCTCGTCCGTAATCATGGAGCCTTCCATTTTCCGCGGAACCAGAGACAAATCATCCATATAGGCCCGGTCGGCAAATATCTCCGATGCTGTGCGGAGCCCTTTGCTCTCTGCAATCTGCCCAAGTACCGCCCCGGCGCAGTAGTAAACAATCAGCTCTTTATCAAATTCGGCTATCGCCTCTACGATTGCCGAAGAGAGCTCCTCGTCATACTGGCACTGGTTCCCCATAGCCCCATGGGGCGCCA
>CAOKJI010000074.1 GCA_948468495.1 uncultured Dorea sp.
ATCCTGCATATATTCTCCTTTCGCAATCAAAGCGCATTGTAGTTTGTTTATTGTTGCTCGGATGTTCATAATTCTTTCAATGCGGATTCGGCTTCTCCTTTTGTGAGGAAACACAATCTTCCTCCGACTTTTTGATATTCGTTGTCGCCGTCACATAGTATGTAAAAACCATCTTCTTGTACGGCAATTCCAATAACAGGTGCGTTTTCCATTGCTGTTGGAATTTTATTTCCGTCTTCATCTTCATCGGAAATCCAATATGTTATATCTCCCATTTTACAAGGCATTTTCAGCAGTTTCCCTTGTTCCTCTAAGTCCTCGTATTTCTTTAATTGATTATTCTCCACGCGTTCTATCAGGCAAAACGAACTGATAACTTCCAATTCATCATCATTTAATCTATTTTTGTTATCCAGTTTGCGAAGAATATTAACTGCCTTATTTCGTATAAAGTCATTTGAATACTTTGTCAATCTCTCCATATTTCCCTTTCCCTCCACAATCCCCCTAAATTCCAAAAATATGCCGGTACTGCCGTATGCAGCTTCGCTTTCGCCCTTTAACGGCCCCGACTGCCGTCCGCTTATGGTAGCGGCGCACCCGTTGACTTCGCGGCTGTTATCTGCTCACCATTCTTTTTTATTGCCTAACAGGTTTTTGCTCCTGTGGGTTTTTTATAGTGCTTTCCCTTATTCCTGCACTCATTCTTCCTTTGCACTCATTCTCCTGCAAACTCATTTCCCCTAACATTTTTTTAAACTCGCATATTTCGCACATTCTGCTTTCCTGATTCCATTTTGAAAAACGATAACCGCATTCATCGCATGGATTAAATGTTTGATTCATATTCCTCCTTCCCCCTCCGGCCCTTTCGCCGGAGGAATCTATTTTAACTGGTAACTGTGATATATCAGCCAGCCGGTGCCGTTTTCAGTCTCCCGGTGTCCGATTCGGACACCTTTCCTCCCTGCATCCCGTTACCTCAAAGCCTAGAATACAGAATCCTTCTTCCAGTCCTGTATAATCTTCCAGCATATAGGTAATCTCCGCCTCTATCACCCGTCCGGTAAAGCTTCCTTTCTCATATTCCATCGCCTTAAACCAGTCGCCCACCCGGTAGCCTCTGTCATTCTTTCGCAATGTGAACCGCTTTCTTTGGCTTACCACATCCTCGTAATGCATCGCCGCTATTTTTATCTCATGGATTTTCGTACCTTTCCCTTCCTTACCCGGCAGCTTATCCATCTTCTTCAAATCTTCCTGTTCCCGCAGCCTGCGCCTTGTCTCTCTGTCGATTCTTTCCTGCTCTTCCTCATAGCGCTGTTCTTCCGTCTTCTCCGCTTCTGCCTTATTGATATACTGGTCGCACTTTTTGCAGGTACCTGTTTTGACATTGCATTCCTGATACCGCTGACAGGAATAACACAGGGAAGTAACGCTCTCCGGGTGCGGCGTCTCATAATCATCTCCGGCCCTTTTCTCTGCTACCCTCTCTGCAATCTCCTTCGCCCTGACATTACTGCCTGCTGCCACTTCGTCAGCAATCTCCTTCTGCTCCTCCGGCGGAAGCTTCGCCGCCTCATAAGCTGCGGATATGCCAAGATTACCCTTTGCAAATTCTTCCTTAATCTCCGGCGTCGCATGATTCTGAATATTCTCCATCCGGGCTATATTGGTACTGCTCTCATTCAGAAGTTCCGCTATCACATCCCGCAGTTTACCCGGAATCTCAAGTCCGTCTTCTTCCTTTGCCCGTATCAGCGCCTTTTTCAGCCTTCCGGCCTGCTCTGTCCTCTCCCATGGGCTGAGTTCCCTGTTATAAGCATTTCCAATCAGTAACGACAAATCAAACACTGCCTCTGTCATATCCCTGTAAAGAAAACGCACACGCTTATATTCCTCATGCCCTCGCTCGATATTTAAAATATTCGCAAGGTTACGCCTGTGGCCGCTGACAATCCGAAATTCCCCGTTTACCCTGCCTAACACTGCCGGCTGCTGCTGGCCAACCGCTAAAAAGCTGTCAGCCAGCTCTTCAATATTTTCCTGCGAATAAAAATTATTGTCAGACGGCTTCACCTCCCTTGGGTCCAGATAGATTTCCCGATATTCCTCTGTCCTGGCCGCTGCCTCCGTCCTGCTTTTCATATTCATGATATCCCCGATACCAAATCTCGCCTTTGCCACCCTGTCTTACCTTCCTTTCCCAGTATAACTGCTTACAAATTTCTTATAATCCTGTGCGGCCCCGCAGCATGGGCTGTATTCATAGATCGGCCTGCGCATGAAAGAATTTTCCGCCACCTTCTTCGAGTACCGGATAATTCCCAGTATGTCATATTTCCCCTGCTGCCTCAGCCATTCCATCCCCGCCGACTCTCCGTCCGTATTCTGGAATACCGTCACCAGAACGCCCAGAAGACGCATACGGGGATTGAACGCTTTCGCCTCTTCTATCTGCCCTTCCACAATATCCAGCCCCTCCAGAGCGTCTTCATCAATCTTGACCGGCACAATCACCTCGTCCGTAACCGCCAGCGCATTAATCACGTGAATCCCGATATCCGGCGGATTATCTATGATGCAGTAATCATAATATCCGTCTGCTGCCATCTGCTCCATAAAAGTCTTATACCGCCCGATCTGGTTCTCATTCTCTTCTCTGGTCAGATTCCACGCGGCCCCAAACAGGGACATATTCGCCGTTACAATGTCTATTCCTTCGTACTCCGTCCGCTGTATAAGCTCATCCGCATGATTCCACTGTAAGCTAAGCAGCTTTGTAACCGGAGCTATGCTCTCTGCGTCGTATCTGCCGTATGCCTTGCTTAAATTCCCCTGCTTGTCATTATCCAGAAGCAGCACTTTGTAACCCCTGCGGTAAAGCTCATAGGCCATATTCGCCGCCGTAAAGGTCTTGGCTACACCGCCCTTTAAATTCAGAATGCTTATTGTTTTCATTCCTTTCCCCATATCTGCCCCGCCTTTCCCAGCTTCTCTGTGTGTAATAAATACGTCTCAATCAGCTCCGCCGCGCTCTGCCAGCCATAGCATACCGCTGTAAAATAACCCTGCCGTCCCAGATACTCTAACCAGCGTTTCTGACTGGCCGTCGCCCTGTTCTGACCGGCCTTAAGCTCTATGTACATCCCATGGTATCCTCCCCGCGCTGCCGGTAACACAATATCCGGCACTCCCGCCTTTACACCCTGCCTCTTAAGCGCCGTTGCTGTCGCCTTATCCCGTTTCCCGCCGTTTGGCACATGATGCAGATAAGCCAGTTCCGGCATCCGGGCCTGCTGATACACCGCCCAGATAAATAACGCCTCCTGATGCCCGCTCTCGTCGTCCAGCCTAAAATTTCTCATGCTTCCGCTCTCTCCTTCCCGTAACTGCTAAATGTTTCATCCCGGATGCCCCTTTCTCCTGACCGCTCTGACTGCGCACATCCCACTGGCACAAATCGTAATACTCGCACCGCAGACAGCACCGCCTGCATCCCTTCCCGGTCTGGAAGATCCAGTAGCCAAGTCTTTCCATGATTTCTTTAAATCCTTTGATTTCTTTCATTTTCCATCTCTTCCTTTCATCCGCCTTCCCCCGGTACCTTTACCAGTATATAACGGAAATAACCATACCCATGGTATTCGGGGCTGTGTACGCCCCTGCTGACACTGTCTTTGTCCACATAGTAGCCCTTAATCTCCCTTGCTTCGGAGCGGAACCATTCCCGGTCTGTAATAATCCGTATTTCCGGTTCCGGCCTTTCCAGATTCTTGCTGCAGTTCCAGCGCTTCCCCATCAGCGCGCCGTCTTCTTCCTTCCGGTGTTCATCCGTATACTTGATGAAATATTCTGCCAGCTTCGCATAGTTCCCCGTATCGTCTAGAGGAAACACCTTCACCCGGTTATGACCTTCATATGCCTTATACCAGCATTTCTGTAAAATCCTCGTATCTATCCGGCTGATTACCAGATGATGGTGTCTCGCCCCGCGTTTCCCAATCTCCATCACATGAATATACTTTAGTACCAATCCGGCTTTCTGGTACTCCTTCCTGCACTCCCGTAAGAACACATCCATATCCTTTCGCATCTGCTCTTTTGTTCTACTCTCTTCTCCCTTTTTACGGATATAATCCAGTACCAGATGATAGTCCCCGAATCCGAAGTTTGCATTCATCAGAATACGCAGCTTCCTGACAGCCTGCCTTGTATTTACCTTCTTCTGCTGCTCTGTGGTAGGCCTTACCTTATCCCCTCTCTTTATCCCCTTCATTTTATATCTGCTGGTATAATATTTTTCTATCTCTATCGTTTTCCCCGCCCTTGTAATCCTCAAAATGTACGGCATATCCCATACCCCTTTCCGGTCTGTCCTGTCGGTAAGTTAATAGTTTTATCAAGTGTAAAGTGGGGCTCTCACGCCCCTTTTTTCCTTGACTTCCTGCCATACATCGCTTATACTGATTACAGGTTCTTGGAAGCTGTATAGCTTCGCCCCTGTGGTATTCCCGTACCGCAGGGGCTTTTTTCCTTCTTTCCGAAATCCATTTCTCTATTGATTTGTCATCATCCGGCCCTTTTCTCCTGCTCTCTGCCGTTCTCCTTCCAGCTATAAATTTCCAGCATGGAGGCTGCTTTCCGAAAACACGTTATGTTATCCTTGTCCGTTAAGCTGCATACACAGCGCGTTTCCCGGTTTCCTTCACATTCCCAGATCTCTATCTTTCCGCCGTCTTTTTCGCTCCACTGCATGTGCATACGTAGGTTATACTTTTTCTGTAACGGCCGGTATTTCTGGAAGAACTCTCTTACAACGTTTCTATACTCTTCATCCATACAGCATCCCTTCCCAGCCTTTCTTCCTGCCTTCCTGCCTTTACGCTCCCTGAATCCCCATAAAATCAAATAATGTGGGTGTCTCCATCTCTTCTTCCGCCTGCTGCAGATATCCAACCCCGTCCCGGAAATATCCCTTGTTCAGCTCCATTCCATAGCCTTTTCTCTTCATCTTTACCGCCGTCACAGGCACCGTCATCAGACCGCCGAAGGGGTCAAATACCAAATCCCCCTCATTGGAATACCGGTATATAATCCGCTCCACAATATCTAACTGCAAGGGGCACACATGCATCTGCTGTCTTCTCCTGCTCTGACTGGTATTCAGCGTCCGCATGCGGTTAATATCGTCCCAGACCTCCGCCTGATTCCAGCTTCCCGGCGCAACCACCATAAATGCAGCGGGCAGTTTACCGTTCTTGTCCAGCTCCTCCGCAAGTTTTACATGCTCGTTGTAGTCATATACCGCGCCCCGGCTGTATTCCCGGTAAACGGCCTGAAGATTCTTTACCGGAATGTCTTTCAGCTCCTCTTTCCGGATCAGATTGTTCCCCGAACTCCGCCAGTATCCATGCGCGTCAATCTGCCAGCGCGCCCTTGTATACTCGTCCTTCTCCTTCTTGACAGGTACATCGGCATATGCGTTACTCCGGTCCGAGGGAAGCTTGCGGAACAAAAGAATATACTCCGGGCATCCCACCCCCATTTTAGAACCGTCCTTACATTGTTCTGACCATCCCAGACGGTAGGTCTGGTTATTCTCCCGGACAACATCCGTAACGACGGTAATCATGCCAAAATACTGAAATCCATGTTTCATATAATGGCTAATACAGAACGCGTGAAACGGCTCCACTGTCGGCATCCCCGTACCCGTCGCATTGCCGAACAATACCCGGTCCTTTACATGAATCGCCGCCACCCTTCCCGGCTGCAATACCCGCAGCAATTCCGGCGTCAGATAATCCATTTGACAGAAGAATTTCTCGGTGTCCTGATTATGTCCGAAATCATTGTAATTTTCCGAATACTCATAATGATTTCCGAATGGAATGGACGTATGAATCAGCCCCACTGTATTGCTCTCCATCTTCTTCGTCTCCTCCACACAGTCCCCGTAGACCGCCGTATAACGCTTCCCTTCTATCTTCACTGCTTCTACCCCCATCTTTCTCCTTAACGCTTTTTCCTTCCCGGCAGATGAAAGTCCGTACTTCTTCACAATCTCTATCATCTTACCGACCATATGATTATGATTCTCCCACTTCTTTACCAGCTCCTCCTTGATTCTCCGTTCGTTCTCCTTGTAAATAATGTCGATGACGACTTCTTCTTTCTGCAGGAACCGGTAACACCGGTGTATTGCCTGAATAAAATCATTGAACTCATAATCAATTCCAAGAAATATCTCCCGGTGACAGTGCCGCTGGAAATTACAGCCGGAACCGGACAGGGACTTCTTGGTAGCAAACAGCCGGATTCTCCCTTCTGAGAAATCAATGACTCTCTGTTCCCTTACTTCGTATTCCTGCGAACCGTAAATCTCCACGACCTCCGGCAGCGCTTTCTTAATTGCGTGCCGCTCCGCTTCCAAATCGTGCCAGATTACAAAATGGTCCTCCGGTGAAGCAGTTATAATCTCTTTCATCTTCGCTACCCGTTCCTCAATACTGTTTCTCTTAACCTCGGCCGCTTCCTTTAACCCTGCCGCGGCGTCCTTAAATAATTCCATCTGCCCCGTCCTGTCATTCGTATTCCCATAATGCTCCGGTATCTCATGCCAGTTCACAATCAACTTGGGAAGTACGTAGCCTTCATCGGAATATTCCGGGTTTAAATTGGACGGCTTCGTAATAAACAGCGCCCAGCTACTTACCCACATCCAGAACTCGTCTTCCATGTTCGGATAAAGCGTCAGGTGATTCGCCTTCTGGCTGTCTCTCTGGAAAAATCTTGTAAGCGCCTGTCCGGTATCCATAATCTCCAGATACCCTGCGTAATGGATTAGCTCTTTGTACCGGTTCGGCGAAGGCGTCGCGGTAGCCACCAGTTTATAGGGCACGCCTTTGAACTTATCCAGAAACGTCTGATAGGTCTTGCTTCCGAAAGAGCGCAGTACACTGGCTTCATCCAGAGACGCCGCGCAGAAATAATCCGGCCGGATATCCCCGTCCCTTACACGCTCATAATTGGTTATCACAATCTCGCTCCGGCAGGCCTTCACTTCCTCCATCGTTCTGCAGTATTCCGGCTTCTGATACCCCAGAAGCTCCACCGCATCGCGGATAAATTCCTGCTTCACGCCAAGCGGAAGAACGATAAGCGCACGCCCCTTTTCATGTGCGACCGCCTGATGACAGAACTCTAATTCCTGCACCGTCTTCCCCAGTCCGAATGACTCATAGAGCGCTCTCTTTCCTCCCCGCAGGGCCCACAATACCGCGTCTCTCTGATGGGGTTTTAACGCCCGGTTAATCTCCGCCGCATCTAATTCAAAGCCGCTGTCTGTTGCTACTTCAATCTTTGTTTTTAAAAAGTCTGTATAACTTAGATTCATCGTGTTCTCCTTCCTGCCCTCCCCTAAATGCCTGTTTCTCATGGCGTCACTCCAAAAAATCCAGCAGCGACATCTGCACTGGCGGGATGTCCTCCCATTCCACCCCGATATAATCCAGTACCTTTCCCCAGCCGTATTCCTCACCAGTCTCCGCATCCTTTACCAGCCGGTACATCAGATACTCCCATTCCTTTGGGTT
>CAOKJI010000075.1 GCA_948468495.1 uncultured Dorea sp.
GTTGCCGGTTGGGCCGTCGTTGAGCTGGAATCCGGAAGTTCCAAGGAAGGCGACGTCTGTTTTCAGGTTTTTCAAAAAATCGACGGCAGGCGCGCCGACCGTAGACATACCAAGAGGCTTTAAAACACCTCCGCACAAAACAATGGTGTTTTGGCTGTTGGCACAGGTAGTCGCCACTTCAATGGAAGAAGTGATAATGGTATGACCGGACTCCTGACTTAACAAAGCGGCAAGGCAGAGGACTGTGCTTCCGTCTCCCAGATAAATATCGGAATGGGGAGGAATCAGCTCCAGAGCCTTCCGGCAGATCTGCATTTTTATGTCAAAGTTTAATTTTTTCTTTTCTTCTAAAGGCTGAATGTTAAAAGCCTGATTTTCCTTTGCAGAAATGACGCCGCCGAACCATTTCTGGATACGCCCTTCATGTTTCAGGCAGATCAGATCCCTTCGGATTGTTTCTCGTGATACATTAAAATAATTGGCAAGATCCATGATTTTCATAACGCCGCGCTGGGATAATAATTCTTCAATCTGAGTTTGGCGTTCGGTTGCGTTTAACTTTTTCATTTGGGGATTCCTTTCTGTTCTGCTTAGAAAATTCAGTTGTAAATATGCACAGACAAATATTGTGTATCTCTCCATAACACTATAGAAAAAATTAAAGGAAAAGTCAAATGAAAATTACAAACAAAATGTGCAAATATACACGAAAATAATAAAAATGTGCAAATATACAAAAATGTACTTGCAAATTTACACAATATGGTATATAGTGAAATTGAAAAAAGAGAACTGTACAGGGATAGGAGAAAAAGTATTTTGTTTTGGAAGGTTTGGAAGATAAAGAAAACAGGAGGCTTGGAAGATGAAGAATGCAGGAGGTTGGGAAGATGAAGGAAAAATGGATTGACTTAAAAGGGAAGTCGGTTATTGTAACCGGAGGGAGTATGGGAATCGGGGAAGCGGTTGTGGAGGACTTAAGGAACTGCGGCGCCAGAACGGCTATTTTTGATATGGAGGAACCAAAGGGACTCGGAGAAGGCGGGGACGTTTTCTATGTCAAAACGGATATCCGGGATAAAGCTTCTGTGGAAAAGGCCGTAGAGCTGACTATCAGAAAATTTGGGACAATAGACGCTTTGGTTAACAATGCAGGCGTGACCAAACCGAGGATTCTGGTGGATTATTATAAACAGCAGCCGCAATATGAGCTGAATGAAGAGGATTTTGACTTTATGGTGGGCGTGAATGAAAAGGGAACTTTTCTTGTAACACAGGCAGTGACAAGAGTTTTGTTTGAAAAAAGGAAAGGGGTGATTATTAACCTTTCCTCCTGCGCGGGACTGATGGGGTCAAGAGGACATAGCTGCTATGCGGCGACGAAAGCTGCGATTCATGGATTTACTTTATCATGGGCAAAAGAGCTGGGACCGTTTGGAATCCGGGTAGTGGGCATCGCGCCGGATATTCTGGACAGGACTCCAGCAAATAATGATGAGAAATACCGGGCTCAGGCTTACGGAAGAGGGTGGGACATTGATACTCCACCGGACAAATTCTTTCAGAATTATAAGAAAACCATTCCTCTTGGACGGCCGGGACATTTGAATGAGGTGGCGGATTTGATTTGTTTTCTGATTTCCGACCACGCTTCCTACCTGACAGGAATTACCATTCCGGTTTCCGGCGGAAAAAGTAAAGGATAGGAGGAAGGAAGACGGTGAAAAAGGCAGTGATTATCGGCGCGGGACAGACCGGAAGAGGATTTATCGCGCCTATCCTGGAGGATAACCAGTATCATCTGGTCTTTTTGGACAAAGACAGAGGGCTGATCGAGCAGTTAAAGCTGGAAAAAGAGTATCAGGTCAGCTATTTTGGCGGGAAGAAAAAAAGCAGAATCATAACCGATTTTGATGCCTTCTGGATGAAAGACGACATGGCGGAGAAAGAGATTGCCGAAGCGGATGTGATATTTGTCAGCGTATGTGCAAGCCATGTGTGTGAGGTCGTCCCTTGCGTGGACAGGGCGCTCAGGCAGAGGAAAAAGGGCAAAGTAACAATTTTTTGCTGTGAGAATGGAGTCAATGTAAAGGGGCCGTTTATCGAAGCGGGGACGGATGCGGTGGTAAGCGAAGGCGTCATATTCTGCACGACAGTAAAACCGGACCAGGACGGGCTGGATTTAATCAGTCAGGATTATCCGGAACTTCCGGTAGACGGGAAAGCCGAAGGACTCAGTCTGAAACTTCAGGGGGTACCATGGGAAATGGATTTTGCGTCCCTGCTCCAGAGGAAAATATATACTTATAATTTCATGAGCGCGGTTGTGGCTTATCTGGGGAGTTATAAAGGATATACCGGATATGGCGACGCGGCAAACGATGAAGAAATCGCAGAAGTAATAGAACGGTTAACGCCGGTTATCAGCGCTGTTATTGCAAAGAGATACCGGATTGATATTCAGGAGCAGCTTGATTTTACAAACAGGGCGGTTGAAAAGTTTAAAAATAAAGAAATTAAGGACACAATTGAGAGAAATGCAAGACAGGCAAAAAGGAAATTAGGTACAAAGGAACGTCTCCTGACTCCGCTTTTTCTGGCGGGCCAATACGAAGAAGATACGAGATATATCGGGCTGGTTGTTGCGGCAGCCCTGCATTATCTGTCGCTGGAAGAACCCGGGGCCATGGAGGAAGCGTGGGAAAATATAAGAAAACAGACGGATGCAAAGCTAGTCGCCGCTATATATCAGATGTTCCGGGAAAAGAAAAGTTTAGACTGGATATTGAAAAAGATTGACGGAACCAGAGACGGCCTGTGAATAAACAGGCAGGGGTATTGAAAGAGGATTTCGGGGAAAAATACCGGGAGGAAAGAGTGATGGAATTAAAAGATTTAATTCGGCCGGAATTGATTTTAAGTAACGTAAGCGCCGAAACGGACGAGGAGGCTTTGAAGCAGATTGTAGAGCGTTTATTGCAGGAAGGATATGTGGAACAAGGGTATTTTGAGATGCTTCTGGCGAGGGAAAGAAAGTTTCCTACCGGACTTGAAACAGCTCCTTTTGCAGTGGCGCTGCCGCACACAGAACCGGATTATGTAGTAAGACCATGTATTGCGATTGCAAAATTAAAGGAACCGGTCAGTTTTCTGGAAATGGCCGGAAGCGGCCGAGAGGTGCAGGTACATTACATTTTCAATCTGGTTTTGCAGAAATCAGAGCAGCAACTGGAATTGTTGCAGCTTTTAATGGGAGTATTTTCTAATGAAAATATTATGAAATCTCTGGAAAAGGAGGAGAGGCCGGAAGAAATAGCGAAGATTTTGTCAAATATAAAAGAGTCTTGAAGAAAAATAAAAAACGAAAAGGAGAAAAAGATGAAAAGAACATTTAAGATTTTATCCGCATGCGGAAGCGGAATTGCAACTTCTTCTCATGTGGCGGCGTCCATTCGTCAGGGAATGGCGGACAGAGGGCTGACGGTGGAAGTCAGAACATGCGGAATTAATGAAGCGGCAGGTTTGATTGAGAATAGAAGGCCGGACGCTATTGTATCAACGACGTCTACAGAATCTGTTTATAACATTGGGGATATCAAAGTGTTTTCCGGAATCCCGCTGCTGACAGGGATTGGTAAGAATCAATTCTTTGATGAGATGAAAGATTATCTGGAAAAATTAGTGTGAGAGGAGTGAGGAGAGCATGGCGGTTATTAATACGATTTTAGGACTTGGAGCTTCTGTGATTATGCCGATTGTTATATTTATTCTGGGAGTTGTGTTCCGTATGAAGGTAAAGAATGCGCTAAGGGCGGGACTGACAGTCGGAATAGGATTTATCGGAATTAATATGGCGATAGGCTTAATCAGCGATAATCTGGGGGAACTGACGAAGGCCTTGCAGGAAAGCTGGGGTCTGGTGCTGGATATCACAGATATCGGCTGGCCTGCGGCTTCCGGAATTGCTTTTGGAAGCGGAACCTTTGTATTCGTTTCGATTATTACGTTTTTGCTGGTCAATGTTGTATGTCTTTTATTAAAAATCACGCATACCTTGAATGTTGATATTTTCAACTACTGGCATTTTATCTTTGTGGGGACGGCGAGTTATTTTCTTTCAGGAAATTTTTTAATCGGAATCGTAGTAGGAACGGTTTACATGATGGTGAATACGGTCCTCGGAGAACGTCAGGAGCATGTGATTACAGACTTTTTTGGAGAGCAGATGAGTGGAATTACATTTGCCAGCCATGGATTTCCGGGAGAATTGCTGTTATCGAGAGGCGTGAACTGGGTTATTGATAAGATTCCGGGAGTGAATAAAATCAATTTTAATCTGGGGAATCTGCCTCCGAGCGTGGCTTTCTTTGGCGAGCCGATGATTCTGGGCTTCCTGTTGGGAGGAGGAATGGGGCTGCTGGCCGGATACGGATGGGATGCGTCGCTGGTCATAGCCGTTAATCTGGCAGCCGCAATGTTCCTCCTGCCAAGAATGGTGTCTGTTATGATGGAAGGACTTGCGCCGCTGACCGATTCTGCAAGGGAATTTATGAATGCAAGATTTCCGGGAAAACAATTTAATATTTCTATGGATTATTGTATGATGTTAGGAGACAGGGACGTTATCTCTATGGGAATTATTATGGTGCCGATTACGTTGGGATTAGCGGCGATTCTGCCGGGGAATCATTTCCTCCCCTTTACGGATCTGCCGTCCCTGCCGTATCATATGATAGGCGCTGTGATTGGAACGAGAAGAAATTCATTTCGGGCGTTGATTGTGGCGGTGATTACCCTGAGTCTTGCGCTGTGGGTTGCGACGGATATGGCTCCGCAGATTACACAGATGGCTTCTAGCGTTGGATTTGCCTTTGAGGAGGGGACGACGGTTTCCGGATTATGCGCCGGATTTGAGTGGATTGGATATCTGTTACATAAGCTGGTATCTGTTGCATTTTAGCTTATACCGGGGCGTGTACCCAAATCCGGCATAAAATCTGATGCAAATTGGGACAACATCCTGCAGAAAGAAATTTAAGGGACACGCTCCCGGCAAAAGAAAAGAGGGAAAAGAGAATGGGACATTTTCGGACGGTATTGGGTGATATTGAGGCGGACAAAATCGGAATTACTTATACGCATGAGCATGTTTACTGTAATCCGCATACGGCAAAAGAAGATCCGACTCTTGCAATTACCGATATAGAAGGCTCAATTGAAGAACTGAAATCGTTTAAGAAAGCGGGCGGGAGCGCGTTGGTGGAAGGGACGGTGATTGATTACGGAAGAAATCCGGAAAAGATGGCTTATGCAAGCGAAAAAAGCGGTGTTCATCTCATTGCGACAACCGGCTATTATTTGTATGATTATCATCCTGAGGAACTGCTTAAACTGGATGCGGAAGCAATCGCGGAAGATTTTATTCGGGAAATCCAGCAGGGAATGGACAAAACCGGAATCAGAGCCGGGCAGATCAAATGTGCCGTTTCTCTGCGGTATATCCATGAAAATGAGAAGAAATGCCTGAAAGCAGCGGCTATTGCCCAGCAGAAGACGAAGGCGCCGATTTGGATTCATCACGGCGGAATCATGGGGGTAGAGATTTTAAGATTTTTAGAGAAGTCGGGAGCTGATCTGTCAAAAGTAGTCTTAGGACATATGGATCGTAATCCAGACCCGTATGACTATAAAAGAATAGCGAAAATGGGAAGCTTCCTCTCCATAGATAATTTGGCGAGAGCGTACCGCTATCCGCTCCAGACCAATGTCGATATGCTGGGAGACTTGCTGAAAGAGGGATGTCTGAATCGGATTGTCATCAGCGGAGATTTTGGCAGAAGCAATTACTTTAAGGCGAACGGAGGCGGGCCCGGACTTACCTGGATTCTGGAATATTTCCTCCCAAGGATTCAGGAATCTCTGGATTTGACGGAGGAAGAGATACAGATTATGATGGAAGAAAATCCAAAAAGAATTTATGGCTGCTTTTAAGAACAAGAGATTGAAAGCCGGAGGTTAGAGCCGGTTATAAAATGTAAGAATACCATGGAAAATGACATTTTACACTGCGTGAAATTCCATGGGATTCTTACATTTGATAACCGATTCTTTTTATTCCTGCGAGGCAACGAGCCAGGCGGGCATGCTTGCATGCACATTTGGCGACTGCCGCGAGGGTCAAATACCCCGCTGAGCCGCAGTGTTACAAGCTTGATGCCCCGTTGTTTGTAGCGGGATTTTTGACTTCATGAACTTTCTCATTTTCTCTGAAGACATACACTTTATCGCAGACTCCGCATAATTCGTCCAAATCAAAGGAAAGGATACAGATACCCCGTCCATGACGTTTCAGGGAATTGACAATATTATAAAAATCAACCGAAGAAGGAGTGTCTAAACTAGCGGTTGGCGTATGAAAAAAATACAGAACGGCGCCGGCGTTCAGCGCTTTTGATATGGCGATTTTCTGCTGAGTGCCAGAGCTTAAATAGTCAATATCGGAGTAGAACGAAACATTCTGAATATTCAGCATCGACACATATTCGTAGGATAAAGCAGCCATTTTTGACGGGGACAGGAATCCTCCATGTGAAACCGGAGCGTAGTTTGATAGAAAAATATTATCCTTGACGTCCAGGCTTCTGGTCAGGTTACCGGATGGTTCTCCGCTTAGATAAGAAATGTTCCTTCGCAGAAAGGATTGATTTTTGCGCGCGGAAACCGGGCAGCCTTTGATGGATAATCTGCCGGTGGGGGAATCCGATTTTCCGGATAATATGTGGAATATATGCTGGGTGTAAGGGATGGAATTTCCGGTTATTCCAACAACTTCGGACTCTCTGATTGACAAGCTGAATAGGTTCTCAGGGGAGCTGTCTGAGGACAATTTGCAGGCCTCAAGCAGTACCTCTCCGGGAGGCATGCTGATGTAAGGGTATTTATTCTGCTCGTATTGCTTCCGGAGCATGGATTCGGTGTACTGGTCTGCAGAGACAGGCCGGATTGCAGCGGCGGTTGTTTCGTGCGCCTGGGGCATGGAATAGTAATAGTCTGATTCCATAGTCAGAGAATTTAAGTGCTGGGCAAGGCAGATGACAGTAATCCCCTGCCCGGACGCCTTTTTGATAAAGCTTTTCAAATGAATCAGTTCAGAGTGGGAGCAGTAAGTGAGCAATTCATCAAGAATGAGCAGCTTACCGCCGCTGATGATTGCATGGAGCAATGATATCAGATGCTGTTGGTAATAGCTCAGATTCCCTGCCTTGTCGGTTAAGTCAAATGTCAGTTCATATTGCTCTAATATACGGCCTGCCGCATCGTATGCTTTCCCGGGAGTGCAGAAAATACGGGCGCCGAACTTATGCTCCAGCCCAAGGATTAGATTCTCCATTACGGAAAGAGAAGGAATAATCTGGGGCTGGTAAGTGAAATAATAAATACCGCTTTCTCTGGCCTGGCTCTCGCTCTGAAAATCTACCCTGGCGGAATTGTAGATGATTTCGCCGGATACAGGCCGGGTAATCCCGCAAATGCTTT
>CAOKJI010000076.1 GCA_948468495.1 uncultured Dorea sp.
TAGGTAAGCAGTGGATTTCACTTCTGCTAAAAGCACCCTTTGAATGCTTTGTATAAGAGAGGGCGCTGCTTCCGACTTCCCAGAGAGCGAAATCCTGCCGCGGAGGCTGTCGGCAGTCGTGTTATTTAGGTTGAAACAGGTGTGTTGTCAGCGTCGCTGACAATGATTTTATTTTCCATTAAATCCAGACTGCAGAGCTGTCCTCTGTATTCGGTCTGGATTCCCATAATATCGATAAAGGTCAGCTTGTCCGGCTGGATGCGAACGTTGGCTATATTGCGGCACAGAAGGGATTCTCCTTCCGGCCGGTGTTCATATACGGAAGAAAGACACATAGATTTATTCTCCTTTCATCATGGCCAAGACTCTGGCCAGCTTTTCATTTCCCCGGTTAAAATCTTCTACAGCTTCATGGAGCAGAGCGGCTTCTGTGTCTGTCAGGTTATGAGCCAGTTCGTGCAGTTCTTCGGCGTGGTGGCGGTTATGGCCTAACATATAGTTTAGCAAAGCCAGAGTTTCCTTCGGCGAACTTACTGTGTTATGAGAATGCTTGTGTTCATGCATGGTAAGAAATCTCCTTTTTCCATGATTATATCATGACTGACAGCAAAAAAGTATAAAATGGAAGTAGAAAAGTGCGATTTGCAGCCGAAAGGGGGAACGAATGATAAAACCGAATAGCAAAAAGATTGAGGAGATAAGAAAGAGGCTGAATTGGGACATTGGAAAGGGAATCCGGGCCTTGCTTCTATTTTTTATTCTTATGATAGCGGCATTGATTATTTGGAGGATGAATCATGTGGATGTCTCCGGCATCGCAGGGAGGGGGAAGGATTTTCTTGTGGGGGAGGATGGGAAGGTTACGACAGTTACGGAAAGCATGCTGGAGGAGACGGTAAGGAAAGGGAATTTGTATACGGCGGAATATCCCTATAACGGTTATACGGCGGTGTGTGAGGAAGAGCGGAAAAAGGTAAAATATTATGTGGCTTATGAGGGAACGGTAAAAGCGGGAATTGACGTTAGGAAAATAGAGGTTTCTCTGAATGAGGAGACTCGGACAATTCTAATCCGGCTTCCTGAGGCGGTAGTGACGGAGCCGCGGGTGAATCCGGGTACGATGGAGTATATATTTGAGGATGAGAAATACAATACTGAAACTGTTGCACAGGAGGCCTACAGGGCGGCTTGCGAAGATTTGGCGGAGAGGGTCCAGGAAGATGGCAATATCAGAGCGAATGCAGAAGAATCAGCAAAAGCAGCGGAAAAAGCTCTTGTGGAGCCATGGCTGAATCAGATGGATGGCGGAAGGGAGTATAAGGTTGAAGTTGTGGCATATGGGGAAAAGGATGAAGATGAGTAGAATAAAGAAGATTTTTGTGCTATTATATGTAGTAAGTTTTGTGCTTATCGTTACAGACTGTTCTGAGGGAATGAATCCGAAGCCGGAGGATGGGAAGATGATTTCCGGTTCTGCGTCTACGGAAGATGTGGAAGCGCCTGTTCCGGAGCTGGGGCGGGTTCAGAGTATCTGTGAGCTGGCGACTTTGGAGTGTTATTACCACAACGTGGCAAAATCAACGAAAGAGCCGGGGCTTGGACTGCTTCATTTCGGAGAGAAGGAACGGTCGTTTTGGATAGAATATACAGGGATTGCGGAGATTAGTTATCAATCTGATTTAATCAAGATGGAGCAGAATGGCAATGAGATTACGATAACGCTCCCTCCGCCGAAGGTTACATGCAGTGTGGATTCGGATTCTTGGAGTGAAGATTCCTATGTAATTTCAAAAGACCGATGGATTCAGAAGAATCCGATTACGGCGAGAGACCAGACAAGGGCAATCGAACAGGCACAGGCGGATATGAAGGAAGAGGTGGAGAATAATCCGGCGCTTTTGAATGCAGCCAGGATGCAGGCAAAGGAGCTGATTGGGAATTATATTCAGCAGATTGGCCGCATGGCGGGAGTGGAGTACCGGATTTCATGGAGGTAAGAGATGTTTACACTGATATTTATACTTTTTACATTGATGATATTTGGCAAATTATTTATGTTTGCGGTTAAGGCGTCGTGGGGGATTGTGAAGATATTGTTTACGATTCTTTTGCTGCCGCTGTTTTTGATTATTCTTGTATTTGCAGGACTGTTTTATATTGCTCTGCCTGTCCTTGTGATTGCGGGTGTGATTTCTCTGGTAAGTTCCCGTATATAAATATTAATGAAGGGAGACCGGTAATGCTTTATAGAATAGGCTGGATATCAGCAGAAAAAAAGAAACGGCTTCTGTCTCTGTCCGGCGAGACGCATAATAAAAGTTATATGCAGGATAGTCAGTTCCGCGAAGGTAAGAGTATCCAGAAAGAGGCTAAACCAGTTCATACAATATATCCTTTCAGGGGCTGTCCGGGAAATGTGTTGACAGGCTGTTGTTCAAAGAATGTTTATAAATGGGAGATTTATGCCTATTCGGCAAAATCTCCCATTATTATAATGGATATCCGATACAATCTGAAATTAATTAGTTTCCGCCGAAAACACGGGATATATTCTTGGCGGTAGATATAACAAGCGGCGCAAGCTCCTGGATACGTTCTTCCGGCATTCGGTAAACGGTGGCTGCAAGGCTGATGGCAGCGATAGCTTTTCCGGAGAAATCAGTAATTGCTGCGGCGACGCAGCGGATTCCCGGCTCATGTTCCTCGTTGTCAACAGCATAACCCTGCTGCCGTATCTTCTTTACCTCTGCCTGCATGGATGCAAGAGAAGTGATGGTGCTGGGCGTATAAGGGATAATCTCGCTATTATGCCAGATTCTTATAATCTCCTCGTCGCTGCCGGCAGCCATAATACTTTTTCCGACGCCGGTACAATACATATAATTTCTCATTCCAATTTCAGAGGACATGATAGAAAAATTATGGGGAGCCTGTTTGTACAAATAAACAACCCACTGCTCATCCGGTACGACTAAGTGTGTTACTTCATTCGTAAGGCTGGTTAATTTCTCAAGATAGGGACGGGATACCGTCAGCAAATCGAATCCGTCCAAAGCCCTGCTTCCTATTTCAAACAGCCGAATAGTTAGCTTATATTTGCCGTTGGCGGGATCTTTTGTAATATAATTCATCTTTCCAAGTGTAGAAAGAAGCCGGAATACGGTGCTCTTATGTAGAGAAACAATTTCAGCTAAATCACCGAGAGAGATTCCCTTTGGGTATTCTGAAAGAGCTTCTAAAATGGAAAAAACTCTTTCTACAGACTGAACAGTTGAATTATCCATAAATTACCTGCCTTAACTATAATACAGATAGTATATACTATAATTTAGTAATTAGCAAGGGCTCAATCTCGTTCCACAAGCAGTTGATTTCATGCATGGAGGAGGCGGAAAATGCGGTTGATTTGTTACGCATAAATGTGTTTTTAAAAATTCCGCGCCGAACCATAATTTCTTTGGCAAATGCCGTTCCATAGAGCAGTTCTGCCTGTAATGCGGGTAGAATTAGTCTGTGAAGCCGTCTTGCTTCTGTTTCTTTTCCCTCAAAAAAGAGATTCCAGACTTTTTGGGTGACATCACAGAACTCACAGGCCTGTATTGTAGCTGTTGCGCCGTTGGCAAAGTCAAGAGGAGTATAGGCGCCGCCAAAACCGCTCATGATGCCTTCTAAATCGGGCGTTTTTCTCTGGTTCAGTTCATCAATGGAAAGAGGGCCGGGGGCGACCTCCTGTTTCACCCAGCTAATATTTGGTACGGATGCGCATAATTCAAGAATCTCATCCACTGTAAGGGATACGCCCGGAAGACCAATGTTCTGAATCATAACCGGAAGGCTGGTATGGGAAGCGAGGGTTTTGAAATATGCGATAACACCTGCTTTGTTGCTGTCGCCGCACCATGGAGCCATGGATATAATAGCATCGGCGCCTGTTTTTTCGGCATATTGGGCGTAGGATACAGCGGTATGGATGTTCGTAGAGGCGGCGTTTGCGATGACTGGGATTTGTCCATCGGAAATTTCGACGGGAATCCGGATTAACAGCCGCCGCTCTTCTTCGCTGAGAGTCATAAATTCAGAAACCATAACGGGGGTACAGATATTCCCGACATGAGAGGCGCAGATAAATTCCATTTCCTTCTCCAAAACAGGGATGTCTATCTGGTAGTCTTCAGTAAATGGAATCATAGGAATTGCGCCGCTTCCTCGTGCATCTTTTAATGATGTTGCCATGTGTGTTGCCTCCTTCTTAATAATTGCGCGTTGTTGTTGGGTAACTTGTTAAAAGTAATTTACAATATTATGCCTGGGCGGCCTTCCGTCTAATACATCCAGTACATTTTCTTTTACGATTGCGCCGATTCGCTCCACCGCTTCATATGTGCAGGCCGCCATATGAGGTGTTGTGATAAGCTGGCAGTTGTCGTAGTCGGCAAATGGATTCCTTTTCTCCGGGACGTCATAGGGTTCCTGTTCAAATACATCTAAGGCCGCGCCTTGCAGCAGGTTCTCGTTTAGCGCCTGGATAAGCTCGGATTCACAAATTATTCCTCCCCTGGCTGCATTTACAAGAAAAGCTGAAGGCTTCATCTTCTTCATTAGGGCATAGTTTATGCAGGAGTCGGTAGTTCCGGATAAAGGCGCATGAACGCTGATGAAGTCGGAGCGGGTAAAGAGGTCTTCCAAAGTGGTATATTCTACGCCGTATTTTTCCATGTATTGTGGATTGGGAAACGGGTCGTAAGCGAGAATCTCCATTTGAAATCCAAGGCGGGCAATACGGGCGACTTCGCTTCCGATTGCGCCCATTCCAACGACTCCATAGGTTTTGTGGAATAATTCCGTCCCCATGTAAGAATTCCAGTGATTTTGCTTTACTTGAACAGAAGAATCAATAAAGCCGCGAGCCAGATTCAGCATAGAAGCAATGGTAAATTCGGCTACTGCCGCTGCGTTGCCGCCTCTGGCATTCGTCACGTAAATGTGGCGCGCAGACGCGGCGGCTGTATCCACATTGTTGTATCCGGAGCCAAATACTGCTATTAGCGAAAGATTGGGAGCGAGATCCATAAGTCTTGCCGTAACGGGCATTCCGCAAACAATGCAGATATCGCAGTTTGAGAATCTGGCTTCGATTTCTTCCGGGGACGCTTTGGGACGTTCCGGCAGAAATTCCAGCGTTACATCTAGGTTTCTGAGAAATTCAAGGAACATTGGGTCTGAACGGACGTATACATCCGCATGCTGAAGAAATATTTTTTTCATAAAAAACTTCAACCTCCTATTTCGTATTATGAAATATATTTTTGATTTATGATATTTTAGCACAATTTGTAGTTCCTGGCAATATTTTGTTTAAAACATCTAAATTTAATAAAAATTGTTAATATAATTGACAAATTTCGATAAAAATGTTATAAAAAGATATACCGTAATACGAATTATAGTTTCATAATACGAAACGAAAAGGAGGAAGGATTCATGAAAAAAAGATTAGTATCAGTAGCAATTGGGTTGGCGATGGTTTGTTGTATGACAGCCTGTCAGTCTGGGAAGAGTGAACAGCCGGCGGGTACAACGGAGGCAGAAGCAGAACAAGGGGAGGGCTCTTTTGAGGATTTAGAGCCGGTTACTGTTAAGCTGGTTTGTACGTCTCTGGAGGGAGAGGAACCCACGCCGGAGATGCAGCGGATAGCGCAGGAGATTGAAGAGAAAAGCGGCGGCAGGATAACATTTGACATTACGATAGGAGGTTCGACGCTCTTTGGGGAGAGCGAGATGTATGATATGCTGCGCAGCGGCTCTATAGATATGTGTAATGTGGCACCGACGCAGTTTTCAGATATTGCGCCGGAGATGAGCGTGTGCTGCTGGCCATATGTGTTCGAGAGCGCGGATAATATTAATGATTTCTGGACGGGAGAGAGTTCGCAGTATCTGAAAGACATGGTAAAAGAAAAGTCAGGGATAGAGATTCTTACGACGGGTTTTACCGGAGTGCGGAATGTTACGACCCAGGGGATTGAAGTACGGCGGCCGGATGATTTGGACGGAGTAAAGATTCGCTGTATGGACAGTAAGATATATGTAGACGGAACGAATGCAATGGGTGCGACTGCCGTTCCGATTGCATGGAGCGAACTGTATTTTGCGCTTCAGACAGGCGTGGTTCAGGGGCAGGAGAATGCGAATACAGTTATGGAGGCTGGCAGTTTGTATGAGGTACAGGACACGCTGAGCCTTACAGAGCACTTATACTCCATGAGTACGTTTGCAGCGAATGGGGACTTCTGGTCCAAACTTCCGGCAGAATATCAGGACTTGATTCAAACGACATTCGTAGAACATTTTAAGGCCTTTCCGGAAAAGCTTCAGGAAGAGAATGATAAACTTCTTGAGAAATTTAAAAGCGAATATGACATGAAGATTATAGAAGACGTGGACAAGCAGGCGTTTATCGACGCATGCGGGGATGCTTTTATGGAAGAATTTGGGGACGACGAAGCGTATGTAAAAATGTATGAATCGATAAAGGAATGTGCAAAGTAAATCTTCCGGAAAATAAGGAAGGTCTTGGTATTGGCGAGGAGGATAGTCGATGAGACGGATTTTATCATATTTAAATAAGAATATTGAACTGATATTCATGATGTTTTTTTGCGGGATTCTCTGTCTTTCCGTTTTCTTACAGGTAATTACCAGAATAATGGTTGCGTCTTTTTCCTGGACAGAAGAGATGGCGAGATTTTCATTTGTATGGTTTTCCTTCTTCTGTATCAGCTATTGTATCAGAGAACGGGGACATATCGCGTTTGATTTGCTCATCAATCATATTGGAGAAAAATACAGGCATATTTTTCGTTTGTTTATTCAGATTGTAATGGTTGCGGCATTTGTCTATCTATTCTATATTACAGTGCGTTTTATACCCTTTGGTCATGCGAAACGTGCGCCGGCCATGGATGTGTCTATGACGGTATTAAATATCAGCGCGCCGGTAGGGATGGGATTATGCTGCGTACGTTCCCTGCAGGGGCTGATTTCTGAATTGATAAGAAAGGGGGAGAGATAGATGGGCCTTTCGATAATGGTAGTTATTATAATAGTGACTACGCTGCTTGGTTTTCCATTATTTTTCAGCTTTTTACTTGGATGTATTGCATTTTTTGTATCGACTCCCGGACTTGATATTATGATGCTGCCGACGAAAATGGTTAGCGCAATGAATTCATTTCCATTTCTTGCAATTCCGTTTTTTATTCTTGCAGGGCAGATTATGAACCGGGGAGGCATTACCCGGCGTATATTTAAATTTGCGGATACCCTGGTTGGGCGGTTCCATGGTGGGCTTGGGTATGTGAACATTCTGGCGAGTTTTATCTTTTCAGGCATGTCTGGTTCAGCGCTTGCAGATATCGGCGGACTTGGGGTTATTGAAATAGACGCTATGAAAAAGGCGGGTTATGATGAGAAATTTTCGATTGGGATTACTGCGGCGTCGTCTACGATTGGACCGATTG
>CAOKJI010000077.1 GCA_948468495.1 uncultured Dorea sp.
CGCGAGAAAGCTTTTGCGCTTTTGCAGGCCCCGCTCTACTATGGCGCAATGCTGGTTCATAGGGAAAAAGTGGACGGAATGGTTGCGGGCGCATGCCATTCTACGGGAGATACGTTAAGACCGGCCCTTCAGATTGTAAAAACGGCTCCCGGAACGAAGACGGTATCTGCATTCTTTCTGATGGTGGTTCCGAATTGCGAATATGGCGATAAGGGCGTATTTCTCTTTGCGGATTCAGGTCTGGTGGAATTTCCGACAGAAGATCAGCTAGTTGACATTGCGGTGGCGTCAGCAAAAAGCTTTGAGCAGATTACGGAGGGAGAACCTATTGTAGCGATGCTGTCTTATTCCACAAAAGGAAGCGCGAAGAATGAGAGGCTGCAGCCGATTATTTCAGCAGCGAAGAGAGTAAAGGATAGATTTCCGAATCTGAAAATCGATGGAGAACTGCAGGTGGATGCAGCAGTGGAGCCTAAGGTTGCTGCCATGAAAAGCAAGGGAAGCAATGTGGCTGGCAACGCGAATGTTCTGATATTCCCGGATTTGAACAGCGGAAACATCGGATACAAGCTGGTGCAGAGGCTTGCGAAGGCGGAAGCCTACGGACCGGTAACGCAGGGATTAAAGCGGCCGGTTAACGATTTGTCCAGAGGGTGTGTGGCGGAAGATATTGTCGGGGTAGTGGCGATAACCTGCCTGCAGGCTTAAGGGGAATGGGGATTCGTAAAATATACCCGCAGGCCGCACCTTAACACATACTCCTGCCGGAGCATGTATTAAGGTATGCCCTGTGGGTATACATATCGGACTGTTAATGTCCGATATGGTTTGAAAATTAAGAATAGCCCGTTGGCATGTTTGGTGCCAGGACGGGTTATTTTTATTGCTGAATTATAAAAAAAGTAGTGCAAAAAGAGAGATTATTTGATATAATAGAATCAAAGAAGAGAATTATTAGGAATAATACTGGAGATAAAGCAGATGGGAAACAGTGAGATTGCATACCAGAATAAGGATATCATGTCCAAGATACTGGCAGAAAATTTTAAGGATAAATCTCTAAAGGTCTACGGACTTGATTTGCCGAAGATTAAGGAAATTTTGCCGACAAACCTTCCGGAGATTCATGTAAATGAGATGAAACTGGATAACTTATTTCTTCTGGAGGACAGCTCTGTCGCGATTATTGATTACGAGAGTTCTGTCAAATGGGAGAATAACTTAAAGTATGTGAATTATATTGTGCGTGTTCTGGGACGCTATAAGAAGGAAGAGAGGCCGAAGCAGATACGCATGATTGTGATTTACACAGCCGATGTGGAACATGCGGAAGATACATTCACAGCAGGATGTCTGACATTAAAGCTGGAACAGGCATTTTTAAGCAGGATGGATTCGGATAGCATCCGGAACAGGATAGAGCAGAAAATAAAGAATAAAGAGGCATTGTCAGAGGAAGAGGTGATGGAATTTATTATACTGCCGCTAACATACAAAGGTGTGAAAGCGAAGCAGGAGGCAGTTAAGACTGCGGTGGAGCTGGCAAAGCAGATAGAGGATAAGGAAAAGCAGACATTTCTTTTATCTGGAATTTTGGTATTTGCGGATAAAATTATAGACTCGAAAACAGCAAATTATATCAGGGAGGTAATGCGCATGACACAGGTAGCGGAACTGTTCTTGGAAGAAGGAAGAGCAGAAGGAAGAGAAGAAGGAAGAGCGGAAGCAAGAGCAGAAGCGAAGAAAGAGAAAGAAAAAATAATCCTTAATTTGTTTAGAATGGGAGATGGAGTTGACAGGATTGCGAAAGCCACAGAATATAGTATTGAAGAAATTAAGAAGGTGATTGAGGGAGGGCGTTAGGATTTGGGAAATAATTCCCTTTAGGCGTTTATTATGGCCATAAGACTGTTTTATATGATATACAGAATAAAAAGGGCTGGGACAGAAATGTTCCGGCTTTTTTGTTGTTCTTTAGAACTCTTTTTGGGGATTGTCTGATAAAAGCTGCAATGCATTTAGGAAATTTGTGTTTAACTAAATGGATTGTATTAAGGAGAAATAAATGTTTGTTGGAAGAGAAAAAGAATATCCGTATAAAACAGCGGGCACTAAAAAGACAATTTACAAACTGTTTGATACGATGTTCCAGTCCTGGTATCGCTTCGTTCCATTGAATCGGTCATTGATAGAAAGAGGAGCCGCAGAGAGTTTATCAGAAAATAGAGAATCAGATTCCGGCATATATGGGATTTGTTTTTGAAGAGATTTGCAGGCAGTATTTGTGGAAGGAGAATCTGGAAGGAAGCCTGTAGAATTTACCGACATGGGGCGCTGGTGGGGAACTGATAAGACCGCCAGAAGTCAGACGGAAATTGATATTATTGCGGATAATGAACAGGATGAAGCGGTTTTTGCAGACTGTAAATGGCGGAATGAAGAAGTAGGAGAAGCAGAGTTAAAGACATTGCAGCACAGGAGTATGTTGTTCCATTATCGTAGGAAGGTATTGATGCTATTTTCCAAAACCGGATTTACAGACGGATGTGTAAAGCTGGCAAAAAAGATAGGAGACGTTCATCTGGTTAAATATGAAGAGATGAAGTTTTAAGAAAGAGAAGAATGTTCGCACTGCAATAGTTCAGATAGTTTCTGTTCAGACATGCTGTTCTCTTCCATGAAAAAAATATTCTATTGCTAACTTATCCTGGCAAGACTATAATGGGATAGGAAATAAAGGGGATGATTGTGTAATCTGGCCGCAGTATTTGTTGAAAGCGGGGGCTGATGCGCTATAGGTTAAGCAATAGATTCCCGAATGAAGGAGATTAGAACATGGATATTGAAAAGTTAATTGCAGAAATTACGGATGAAATTGTGAACAAGGTTTCTTCCGGGAGGGAGTCTGTACCATATATGGGGACGGGTTCCGGGATGAATATAGCCGCGTATCTTGACGATACTTTGCTGAAAGCTGATGCAACGCCGGAGCAGGTAATTGCAATCTGCAAAGAGGCGAGAGAGTATAAGACTGCGTCTGTATGTGTAAATTCTTGGTATGTGCCGTTGGTTGCGAAGGAGCTTGCACATTCCGAGGTAAAGACCTGCTGCGTAATTGGATTTCCGCTGGGAGCGTGTCTGACCAGTGCGAAGGCGGCGGAGACTTCTCTGGCTGTCAGCCAGGGCGCGGACGAAGTGGATATGGTTATCAATGTAGGCGCGGTGAAGGCCAGAGACTGGCAGTACGTGAAGCAGGATATTGAAGCTGTCGTGGCGGCTGCCGGGAAATCGCTGGTCAAAGTGATTATTGAGACCTGCCTGCTTACGGATGAGGAGAAGGTGAAAGCATGTACAGTGGCTAAACTTGCCGGCGCTGATTTTGTAAAGACTTCTACAGGATTTTCGACAGGGGGAGCGACTGTAGAAGATATCCGGCTGATGCGCCAGACTGTGGGCCCGGATATGGGAGTGAAGGCTTCCGGAGGCGTTCGGGATTATGCGGCGGCAAAGGCTATGATTGACGCGGGGGCGACGAGGATTGGGACAAGCAGCGCTAGAGGAATCCTTGCCGGGGCGCCTAGTATGATATTGTAAAGATACCAAAAGAGCAGATTTTTAGAGGTGGCAACTCAAAAGCGAGAAATCCAAGAATGCAGTCAATGCTTCGTATGGTAGGATATGGAGATAATGTTGGCTCAGGGTTTCCGACAATTTTAAATGCCTGGGAGGAGCAAGGCTGGGAGACGCCTGAGTTAATTGAGGATACGGTTTTAAATCAGGTCACTTTAATTTTAAAGATGAAGCAAGAAAAAGCGGCGAAAAAAAGGTGACAAAAAAAACATTAAAAAATCAAATGCTGATTTTAGACAGTATGAAGTATGGTGTATGGTATAAGGCATCGGACTTTGAAGGCGTTGTTTCGGTTAAGGAGTCCCGTATTAAAGAATTGCTGAAAGATTTAACGGAGCAGGGGAAGATAGAATCAACAGGGAGTACAAAGGGAAAGAAGTATAGGAAGTGTTAAAAGAGGTTTTAATAAATAGAAGTCCGTTATGCGTTCTTTGTTTGATGTAAACCACACGTATTATGTCCTTGGGTACAAACGGTGGAGAACAGTGGAAAGCAATTTGGAGGCACGCTTTGGCAGACATGAAATAATTGTTGTGGTAACATGGAATGCAGTATTAGGAGGCATGCAGATGCTTCCGGTACTGTTCAATCTGTCCTTTAAAGAGCGTGATTGCGTCTGCAGCGTTACCATTCTTAATATAATCAGTAGTCTGTACCAGTGAAGCATAGGTAGCTTCCCGGCCGATAAATTCGCAGTAATCGGCCCATGCGGAGATAGAAGCGTCAAAAAACGCATTCATAATCAACGGGGAGATACAGTTGCCGCTTAGCGCGACTAGCGTTCTGCGGTAGAGGAACAGTGTTTCGGCAAAGATTTTGATATCTTTGTCCATAGCATGGCGCATGATTTCCTCTAACTGCGTCAGTTTCTGAATGTCTTCGGCGGTGTGGCTGGCAGCGAGCAGTTCGATTGCCGGGCATTCTAGGTAAATGCGCATATCCAGAAGGCTGCTAATCATCTTTTTATCCGGCATGCCTCCGCGGTAGCGGATAATGGCGAGAAGCGTATCAAGGTTGCCGGTGCTGGCATAATCGGCAACATAGACGCCCTGCCTTGAAATAACGTCGAGAAAGCCCATGCGGGCCAGTTCGCGGATGCCCTCATGAACGATGGTTTTGCTGATGCTCATGGCGTCGGCAATTTCACGTTCGGTGGGAAGTTTGTCTCCGGGTTTCAATTCGCCGGACAGAATCATTTCTTCTATCTGAGCAAGGAACATATCTTTAATTGACAGAGTATTAATTTTCTTAAATTCCATATGATGAAAATCCTCTTTATGTAAAATTATGATGCGCCGGGTTTTCCATCCGCAGTTGCTGCTGCGCCATAGAAATCCATTGTAAAGAGCGGCGATATATGCATTGCGTTTATCACAGAGATATCTATATCGAAACGCTTATAATATATCGGTTCAATGGATTTTATATAGTAAATAATAGGAGCAATGCGGTGAATTGTCAAGAAAAACTTGGTCTGACCACGACCAGACAAAAATAAAGGGGAATCTTTGGGACTTCTGTCAATTTACAAAAAGACAGATTTGTTAGAAAATAGACATAAGAATAGATTACACAAGGTGATTGTTCACATGGAATCGGGGATTTCATGTGGACGGGGTAAGAAAGGGTGGTAGACAATGCCGGAATTAAGCAAAGCGGTTATCCCGCCGCATATGGGAGACAAGAAACCAAGCGAGAAGATTTTAAAACTTGGCCGTAAGATTACAGACGTGGCGGCCCATAAGCTGAAGGGCGTTACGGCGGATGACCCGGAATACTGGGGGCTGGCAGAGATTGTAACGGAAGAAATGGCGGATGTGGCGCTGAAGATGAAGGTGCGCCACCATTACAAGATTGAAGAGCTGTGGAAGATGAACGATGTCGCGGAAGCAGACAAAGAAGATTTTCAGAAGCTTCTGGATGAGATGAGTTATATCGGGCTTCTGGAGTATGATTATGGCAATAACTATGACCATAACGGTTCGATTCCGGGACCGACGGACCGGCGGTACTGTTTGCCGATGTTTGTTCCGGGGTCTGCGGAATTATTTAACATGGAGGAAGGACTGGAGGGTAATAAGCGGTTAAGAGAACATCCGGCTTTGGCAAGCTTCTTCGAGCGGATGACATTTGTTCCGCTGGACGGAATCACGCATATGGTGCCGCCGGGTGGAGCTGGAATCGGTATGCATGTCATTCCGGTGGAGAAGGCAATCGAGATGGAGCCGGGGACCATTGATTTGGAGCACATTTCTTACTGGCTGAAGAAATACGAGGGACATATCGGCGTGGGTCAGTGTTCCTGCCGCGTAAGCCGGGGGATTCTTGAGGACGGATGCGCCGACGACGAGATGAACTGGTGCGTGGGCGTGGGCGATTTTGCAGATTACTGCAATGAAACAGGAAAAGGACATAGTGTAACTTATGAAGAGGCGATGGAGATTTTCCGAAAGGCGGAGGATAACGGCTTTGTTCATCAGATTACCAATATTGACGGGGAGAATAAGATATTCGGTATTTGCAATTGTAATGTAAATATCTGTAATGCGCTGCGTACATCCCAGCTATTTAATACGCCGAATATGAGCCGAAGCGCGTTTACCGCGAGGGTTGAGAAGGACAAATGCGTGGCCTGTGGCAAGTGCGTGGAGTACTGTCCGGCAGGCGCGGTGAAGCTGGGACAGAAGCTCTGTAAGAAGGACGGTACAGAGGTGAAGTATCCGAAACATGAGCTTCCGGATAAACTGGCCTGGGGTAAGGAAAAATACGACGAAAATTACCGGGATAATAACCGGATTAACTGTTACGAGACGGGTACGTCGCCTTGTAAGGCAGCCTGTCCGGCGCATATTGCGGTACAGGGATATATCCGTAAGGCGAAGGAAGGCAAGTACAGAGAAGCTTTAGCGTTGATTAAGAAAGATAATCCTTTCCCGGCTATTTGTGGGCGTGTCTGCAACAGGCGCTGCGAGGCGGCATGTACCCGGGGAACGGTAGACGAAGCGGTTGCCATTGATGCGATTAAGAAATTTATCGCGGAGCAGGATTTACGTGTGGAAACCAGATATGTTCCTCCGGTGGTGATTGCATCCAACCGGCTGACCCATTGGGAGCAGAAGATTGCCATTATCGGAGCCGGTCCGGCGGGACTCTCCGCGGCGTATTATCTGGCGACGAAGGGATATAAGCCTGTGGTATTTGAGAAGAATGCTCGTCCGGGCGGCATGATGACCTATGGTATTCCTTCTTATAAGCTGGAGAAAGATGTGATTGAAGCAGAGATTGACGTGCTGCGCGCGCTGGGAGTAGAAATCAAATGTGGTATCGAAGTGGGGAAAGACGTCTCGTTAAATGAACTGCGCGGGGAAGGCTACCAGGCATTTTACATAGCAATCGGCTGTCAGGGCGGTAAAGTTCCTGAGATTCCGGGCAATGATGCAGAAGGGATTGACATTGCAGTAAGCTTCCTGCATCATGCGACAGAAGACAATACCCAGAAAATGACTGGTAAGGTTGTAGTAGTCGGCGGCGGTAATGTAGCGGTTGACTGTGCAAGAACTGCATACCGGTTTGGCGGCAGCGATGTGGCAATGTACTGTCTGGAAGACAGAGAGAGTATGCCGGCTACTGAGGATGAGATTCAGGAAGCTCTGGAAGAAAATATTGCCATTCAGAACGGATGGGGACCGAAAGAGATTATTAAGACTTCAGAAGGAAAGGTTCAGGCGGTTGTATTTAAGAAATGTACTTCAGTGAAGGATGAGACGGGAAAGTTCAATCCGCAGTACGATGAAGCGGATACCGTTACGGTAG
>CAOKJI010000078.1 GCA_948468495.1 uncultured Dorea sp.
GAATGTGGTTTTGAACCAGTCTGCCGGAAGGATAGTGGTATAATCCGGTTAGGATGTACTATATATATAATATCTTAATGGTAAGTATAGATAAACAGGCAGATAATCGAAGAATGACAGGAGAAGAGATATGGCGAATAATAATATTACATATACGAATTTGTACAGTTATATGAACAGTCTTTTATATCAGATTCAGTCTGCTGCTGGATACGGCGGTCAGACAAATCAGATTAATCAGCTTTCAGGGAACCAGAGGACGGGCAGTCAGAGTTTTGCTTCTACATTTAACGAGGTATCAAAGAGGCTGGGCGTGCCGGAGAGTATGGACTCGATTTTTGAGGAGGCTGCGAAAGAATATGGGGTGCCGCTGACGCTTTTAAAGGCTGTCGCCAAGGCGGAATCGAATTTTAATGCCAGCGCGGTATCGTCAGCGGGAGCGCAGGGAGTCATGCAGCTGATGCCTGCCACTGCCAGGTCGCTCGGAGTAGACGATCCCTTTGATGCGAGAAGCAATATTATGGGCGGCGCAAAATATATAGCTGAGAAGCTGAATCAGTATGACGGAGATATAGAGCTGGCGCTGGCTGCATATAATGCGGGGAGCGGTAACGTAGCCAAATATGGAGGGGTCCCGCCTTTCTCCGAAACCAGGAACTACATTAAGAGAATTAAGGAATATATGGGAAGTGATTTGACTACGGGGCAGACGGTTCAGACGCAGACGTATGAAGAAGAATCCGCCGGGGGCATGAATGCTTCCGGGGTGATGGAGATTACGGAGCTTGCCGCGCAGTATTTGCTGGGGAGGATGCAGCTTCAGATGCAGGATCAGATGAACAGTCTTTCTTCGTCTCTGGCAGGAGAAGATACGGAAAAGGAGAACTCCTTTATATAGTTCGCTGCTATGTATGCGAAAATATCAAGATATGCATAATATAGGCCGGATAAAAGGTTAGAAAATACTGTAAATGCTCTCAAATAGCTTGAATTTGAGGCGGAGGCGTTGTATAGTATATAAGATAATACTCATTTTTGAGCGTTTGCAAGGAACGGTTACATAGTTATATAATTTAATAGAAGGAAGTGACATTGTGATGTTAGGAAATTCAGCTTCAATATTTGGAAATACGATAGCCTTAGCGGAGAAGGCGATGGATATGCTGTGGGTGAAGCAGGAGGCCATTTCTAATAATCTGGCTAATGTGGATACTCCGGGATACAAGAGAAAGCAGGTCAGCTTTGAAGAAGCCTTTCGGAAGAAACTTCAGGCCGCCGGAGAATCAAAGGGCGGTACAAGTATGAGAAAGGCGATTTCAGAAGCGGATTATACGGTGACCAGCAGAGATGATTCGGCGAGAGTAGATGAGAATAATGTGAATGCGGACGTTGAGAATACGGAGATGACCAGAACATGGCTTCACTATTATTATCTTACGTACAGTGCGAATGCTGATATTAAGAGACTTCAGTCAGCGATTAAAGCACAGTAATTACAGTAATCAGTAACTTCACAGAAAGGATGGAAGCGCAGTTATGGCGGAGATGTTTATTACCCCTATCCAGTTGATGAATCCGGTTGGTCAGACTACTTCTAAGTCAGAAGCGGAGACGGCCGCGCAGGACGTGATTTCTACTTTTAAGGGGATTTTTGAGAATGCAATTAATGATGTAAAGACAACAGATGATACTCTGGCGAAGGCACAGTATCTATTGGCGACAGGGCAGACGGAAGACCCGCATTCAGTTACGATTGCGGCGTCGGAGGCACAGCTTGCGGTAGATATGCTGGTAGCGCTCAGGTCCAAGGCTTTGGAGGCTTATAATGAGATTATGCGTATCAGTTCGTAGATATGGGGATTTACGGACTGAAGTTTTTTCGCGTTTGCGAATGAATTACGGTATATAGAGAATATATAAAGTTGAGTGGGTTTTGGATCATGAAAGAGAGATTGGGGCAATTAAAAGAATTAGCCGGAAAGCTAAGCGATAGAACGAAAAAAATAATTATTGCCGGAGTGGCTGTGTTGATTATTGCGGCGATAGCAATCGCGCTTGTCTTGAATAATCAGCCATATGAGATCCTGTTTACCGGATTGGGTCAGGATGAAGCGAAGCAGATTACCGAGAAGCTTCAGGAAGACGGCATAGAATTTAAATATAACGAGGACACTGAAATTCTGGTGAAAAAGGATGTTCTTGACCAGACGAAAGCAACTCTCGTGCAGGAAGGCTATCCGAAAAGCGGTTTTACATATGATACGTTCAAGGATAATGCAGGGATGTTGACGACAGACGCGGATAAGAATACCTATAAGCTGTATGAACTTCAGGATCGTATCGGCGCCACGATTGAGCTGTTTGAGGGAGTGAAGACTGCGAAAGTTACCATTGCACTCGGTGAGGACAGCAAGTATGCACTGAACGATGATGAGCAGAATCCGACTGCCACAGCGGTTATAACGATGAAGGACGGCGGCTCTCCTACAGCGGAGCAGGCGGCCGGAATCCAGAGGCTGGTAGCGAAGAGTGTTCCTGGGATGGAGCTTACGGATGTAGCGGTATTTGACGGTAATGGTAACGATGTGTCTGTGGAGTCGGAAGATGGCTCATCTAATTCAGCTACCAGCTCTGATGCAGAAGAGATTGCAAGGGTGGTTGAAAAGCAGGTTGCCAATAATGTCATGAAGGTGCTTGGGCCGATTTACGGTCAGGATAATGTGAAGGTTTCTGCAAGGGCGCAGATTAATCTGGAGAATCTTATTCGTGAGACGATTACATATAATACTCCTGAGAAGACTGGAAGAGATGACAAGACCGGGATTGTCGAACATGAAGAAGGATATGCGGAGGGAACCGGGGACGGCGAAGGAGCCGGAGGCGTCGCCGGGGCTGAGACCAACGCAGATGCGGACGAGTATAATACAAACAGTACCACGGGGGACGGTTCTTCTTACAGCAATAGTTATTCCAGAGACTATCTGGTAAATCAGATAAAGGAACAGGGCCAGGTGAGCCCGGGAGCGCTGGAGGATCTAACGGTATCGGTTGCGATTAACGGCGAGGATTTTGGGAATCTGAGAGAGAGTCAGCTTCTTGCTTTGATTGGTAATGCCGCCGGAGTTCCAGCGGTAGATCAGAACGAGAAAATTGCAGTTGCATGCGCGCCGTTCAGCGAAGCGGTTGATTTGAACGAAGAAGAGGCGAAGACAGGACTTGCAAGACTGATTGAGAGCGTTCCGATTTGGGTATTTATCGCAGGGGCAATACTCCTTGCAGTGCTGATTGGGCTGGTTGTGCTTCTGATTGTGAAGAAGCGCAGGAAGGACGAAGAAGAGGAAGAGTTAGAGCAGATTGCAGAAGAAACCGGAGAAGCTGTAGAAGAGGTTCCAACATACGATTTGAATCAGGAACTGCAGGAAATCAAGAACGACAGAGGTATGGAGCTGAAGAGAAGTATCCGGGAGTTTGCGGAGCAGAATGCAGAAATTTCCGCGCAGCTGCTCAAGAACTGGCTGAATGGAGGCAATGGAAATGGAGAATAATACGAAGCTGACATCAGAACAAAAAGCTGCAGCGGTCATTGTTTCTCTTGGAGCCGACAAAGCGTCGAAGATTTATAAGCATTTGAGCGAGAGCGATATTGAGAAGCTGACCATAGAAGTGGCGAAACTTGGTCATATTACACCGGAGCAGATGGAAGAGGTTCTGGATGAATTTTATAAGACCTGTCTGACTCAGAAAGTGGTGACTGACGGAGGTATGGAGTATGCAAGAGCCGTACTGGAGAAAGCCTTTGGCGAGAGCACAGCTCAGTCGCTTCTTGAGAAGCTGTCCAAATCGCTGAAGGTGCGTCCTTTTGAGTTTGTCCGGAAGAGTAATGTTAAGAATCTGATATCGTTCCTGCAATACGAGAGACCGCAGACCATTGCGCTGGTGCTTTCTTATGCGGATTCGGATCAGGCGTCTTCGGTTATCAGCGAATTGCCGAAGGAAAAGCGGATTAAAGTAGTAGAGTCTATTGCCAAGATGGAGAGCGCGTCGCCGGATGCGATTAAGATAGTAGAAGCTTCGTTAAAGAAGCGGTTCGAGAGCATCCTTACCACGCAGGATTACACGAAGATTGGCGGTATTGATTACATAGCAGACGTCATGAATCATATGGATAGATCCAATGAGAAATACATCTTTGACGAATTGGGCAAAGAGAACGAAGAGCTGGCTGAAACTATCCGTAAGAAGATGTTCGTATTCGAGGATATCGTATCCATGGACAACAGATCTATTCAGCGGTTTATTCGTGAGTGTGACGTTAAGGATATCGTATACGCACTGAAAGGTTCTGACGACAATATTAAGGACCTTGTATTTGCGAATGTATCCACGCGTATGGCTGAAAGCATACGGTCCGACCTTGAAGTTACAGTTAACGTTCGTCTGAGAGATGTTGAGGAAGCTCAGCAGAGAATTGTTGGCGTAATCAGGAGACTTGAGGAAGCCGGCGAACTGATTATTGTTAAGAGCGGAAAGGATGAGATCATTGCCTAGGATTATGAAGGAACCGGATAAAGGGCAGGATATTAAGCCTTTTGATTTCTTTGCCGGGTTTAAGATCCATGAAGAGAAGCCGGAAGAAGAGCCGATAGAAGAGGCGCCGGAGCCAGACGAAGAGGAAGAGGCGGCAAAGGCCATAAGCGCAATGGAGGAAGAGATTCTGGCGCAGGCCAGAATGCAGGCGGATAAGATTCTTGCCGATGCGCGTGAACAGGCTGAGATACTACGTGAGCAGGGCTACAGAGAGGGCCTGGAAACGGGACAGACAGATGGTTACCAGGCGGCTTACGAGGAGCAGAAACAGATTCATGACGCCGAGATTCAGGAGCTTGAGCGCAATATCCGGGAAGTTGTAACAGATGTCTCTATTGAGAAAGAGAAGCTCTTGGAGCAGTATGTGGATGATTTGAAACGGGTTTCTCTGGCTGTAGCGGAGAAGATTATCCAGACCAGTCTTCAGTCAAGCGGGGATATTGTTAAGCGGATGATTATATCCGCTACCGATAAGATGCAGAGGAAGCAATGGGCAAAAATTTATGTCACAAAGTGTGAGACCGGCATATCTATGGAAGTAGATACAGAGTTTTTGGATGCGCTGTCGAAGCTGTCGGATAATATTAAGCTCATTACGATGGATAACGGAGAGCCGGGAACCTGCATTATAGAACTTCCGGATGAGATTATAGACGCCAGCGTCGGTACACAGCTGGAGAATATCAAAGACATATTGAACAACGTTAGAGTATAGCTGAGGTGGAGAGGTATGTTTTCAAAGCTGCCGGAGTTAATCCAGAAGTCAGAGACGGTGAGTTACATAGGTAAAATTGAAAATGTTGTCGGAATGGCTATGGAATCCTCGGGGAATCGAGCCAGTATCGGTGATATTGCCATGATATATAATGAGGAAAAGCACAGACAGATACCGGTGGAAGTTGTAGGATTCCGGGGAGATAAGATGCAGCTCATGGCGTATGAGAATATCAGCGGAGTTGCGGCAGGAAGTTTTGTAAGGAATACCAAACGCCGGTTAAAGATACCGGTAGGGGAATTCCTGCGGGGAAGGATTATTGATGCGACAGGGAATCCCATGGATGATTTGGGACCATTTCCGTCTCCGAGATACTATTATGTTGAGAATACATATATCAATCCTCTTAAGCGTCCTCCTATTACGGATATGCTGGAATTTGGAGTCAAGGCGATTGACGGACTGAATACGATTGGCAAGGGACAGCGTATCGGCATTTTTGCAGGCAGCGGCGTGGGTAAGAGTACCCTGCTTGGAATGATTGCAAAGAATGTAAAGGCAGATATTAATGTGATTGCGCTGGTAGGAGAACGAGGCAGAGAGGTTTTGGAATTTGTCGAGAAGGATTTGGGTCCGGAGGGCTTAAAGAGGAGCGTTCTTGTGGTGGCTACCTCGGACCAGCCGGCTATGCTTCGTATGAAGTGTCCGTTAGTTGCGACGACGATTGCAGAATATTTCAAAGACCAGGGCAAAGATGTATTGCTTATGATGGATTCCCTTACCCGATTTGCCATGGCACAGCGCGAGATTGGGCTTGCAACCGGAGAGCCGCCGGTTGCAAGAGGATATACCCCTTCGATTTATGCGGAATTTCCGAAGCTTTTGGAGCGCAGCGGGAATTTTGAGAAGGGCTCGATTACCGGCGTTTATACAGTGCTGGTAGAGGGTGATGATACCAATGAGCCAATCGCGGATACGGTCCGCGGTATTCTGGACGGACATATTGTGTTATCCAGAAAGCTTGCCAATGAGAATCATTTCCCGGCCATTGATGTGAATGCGAGTATTTCCCGTCTAATGACGAATATTGTCTCGGATGAGCACCGGGCGGCAGCGGCATGGATGCGGGATACGCTGAGCGTTTATTCAAAGAATGAAGATTTGATTTCCATAGGGGCTTATAAGTCGGGGACGAATCCCAGACTGGACCGGGCGGTAGGCAAAATCGACAGGGTGAATGAATTCATGATGCCGAAGATAGATGAAAGCTTCTCTATAGGAGAATCCGTAGAGATGATGAAGAGGATAATGAAGTGAAGAAGTTCTATTTTGCATTAGATACGGTGCTCAGATATAAGGAACAGGTATTGGACGGTCTGAAAGCGGAACATGCAAGAATCCTTGCAAAAGTCAGAGAATGTGAGCGCGCGATAGAAGAGCTTGAGCTTCTTCATCAGCAATGTACCGATGAGTTCCGGCAGAATAAGATGGATGGCATTACGATTCGGGAGATTCATACGTATGAGAATTATCTGGAATCACTTGGACTGCAGATTAGGCGGAAGAAAGAGCAGCTGGAACAGCTTCGGAAGAAAGAGGAAGCCAAGAGGAATGAAGTGGTGGAAGCCAAGAAGGAGACGTCTTCCATCGACAAGCTGAAGGAGAAGAAGCTGGATGCTTACAACAAAGAAGTTCAGAAGGAAGACGAGAGATTTATCGAAGAATTTGTAGCTACAAAAAGGGCTATGGCGAAGCTTGGCGTCTGATTGCCGGTTTGGTATAAGCAGCGGCGCTATATGATAATGGGTAATCCTGCAATAGCAGATTACTATAGATATTAATTTGGAGAAAGGAGGAGAATACGATGGACAAAATCAGCGTAAAGATGTCGTCAGACGTCAGCACGCGTCAGACAGACGGAGTAAAGTCTGCGGGTCAGACCAGAGAAGTTAACGGTGATTTCAAGAAGCTTCTTCAGAATCAGAGTGAGAACAGCAGTAAGGATGTGTCAAAGGAGACTGGGACAGAGAAGCAGCCGGAAGCTGTGAAGGAGCAGACCAAGGAAGAGCCGAAAGAAGTGAACG
>CAOKJI010000079.1 GCA_948468495.1 uncultured Dorea sp.
TCTTGTAATTACGTTTTTATCCATATCGTACCCGGCAAGCTGTAATTTGTAGGCCAGGTCCCGCTGGGAATAATCATTTCGTTTGCGCAGTTCAATTAATTGCCGGCTGATTAGGTTCTTCTCGCCGGTTTGGGCCTTTGGTCTTGGCATGATGTATCTTCCTCCATATGTCATTTGGTATTACTTGTCTCACTTTTTGCACCGTTTTTGTTGATTTTACTAATGGATACATGTAAAATCGGTTGTAAAAGTGAGACAAATGTATAAATTTAATCGGATTAAATCTGTGTTAATAATGTACGCATGGATAAAAGTGCATAAACAAGGCGCCTTTAGGACATAATGTTTCGCAATAATAAATTATTGATGAAAAGGAAGGAAATTATGCATCAGAATGACATTGAGCGCTTTGCATTTTTATATTTGTGCGGGCAGAGGGATAGAGAATTATTGGGTGGAAAAGTGAAGATGACATTTCAGGACTTTGACAGACTGATTTTTATTACGGAGTCTCTGGGGCTGAGTCAAATGAATCTGGAGATATGGAACAGGTTTTCTCCGCAGTTTTTGGAACAGCTGGGGGCAATGGAAAAGCTGTATGAAGAAAATGGTGAAGAGATGGGATTTAGTAATTATGATGAAAATGAAAGGTCTCATGATAAATGGATTGCAGACTTTTGTTACGGGGCTTTGGATGAAGAGGTAAGTAAGTTTTTGTCAGAATTATTTGGAATATTTTATAAAGAGGGCGAAGAAGTCACCTAGAGCGTGTTTGAGTTTGCAAATGTAATCTTTTCTAATTTGACAGATAAAATGAGCAGCCGTATAATATAGAAGAAGCCATGTCTGATATACAAGACGATTGATTGCCATAAAGCATCTGTTATATAAAATCCCGGAAGAAAATCAGGCAGGATGAGGAGTGAATACATATGAAAAAGAAAGCGTTTCAAACAGCGTTACCGTATACAATACCAATTGCCGTAGGTTTTTTATTTCTTGGAATGTCATACGGTTTTCTTATGAGAAGCAAAGGATTTTCTTTTGTTTACCCTATGTTGATGAGCTTTTTTATTTTTGCTGGTTCGATGGAATTTGTCACAGTCAACTTATTACTATCGGCGTTTAATCCGTTGTACGCGTTTTTGCTTACATTAATGGTAAACGCCCGGCATCTCTTTTATGGCATTTCTATGTTGGATAAATACAAAAATGTGGGCTGGAAAAAATTCTATTTGATTTATGGGATGTGTGATGAATCGTTTTCAATTAATTGTACGGTAACGCCGCCGCCTGGCATTGACAAAGGGTGGTTTATGTTCTTTGTAACTTTGCTTAACCAGATTTACTGGGTGACCGGCGCGACGCTTGGGGCGCTTTTGGGTTATGTGATACAGTTTGACACGACGGGAATTGAATTTGTTATGACTGCGCTTTTTGTTGTGATGTTCATCAATCAGTGGGAAGACACAAAGGAGCATAAACCGGCGCTTATTGGGGTTGGATGTTCCTTGCTGTGTCTTCTGATTTTCGGAAATGAAAATTTCATTTTACCTGCAATGGCATTGATTATATTATGCTTTATGTTCAATAAAAAAGAGGAAAAAAGGGAGGCGGTACAATGACAGACGCGCAACGAATGATAACTATTTTTGCTGTGGTAATAGGTACTATGCTGACAAGATTTCTCCCGTTTCTTATCTTTCCAGAGGGAAGGAAACCGCCGGAATACATTACATATTTGGGAACGGTACTTCCATATGCTGTAATCGGTCTGTTGGTTGTATATTGTCTCAAAGACGCTGTTTTTTCTTCTTTTCATGGCCTGCCGGAGCTGTGTGCGATTGGGTTTGTTGTTATACTGCATAAATGGAAGAAGAACACGCTGTTAAGTATTGCGGCCGGGACCATATTCTATATGGTTTTCATTCAATATATTTTAGAGCGTGTTTGAAATGACGGAGCTTAAGAAGGAGGGGACGAACATGGCGGCAAGAACAGAATTTGAGACCGTTTATCAAGAAATCTTTCCATTTTGGAGCCGGATTTCGGATACAGACAGGGATTATATTTGTCAGAATTCCTATGAGGTTGCTTATTCTAAGGGCATGAATATTCATGACGGCAGTGAATGCTCCGGCGTGATTTTTGTGCGTTCGGGAAGTTTAAGGCTTTATATGATGTCGGATGAGGGGAAGGATATTACACTGTACCGTCTGCACCGCGGGGATATGTGTATGTTATCGGCGTCCTGCGTGTTAGAGTCTATTACCTTCGATGTATTTGTGGGTGTGGAGGAGGACAGCGAGTGTTATGTGATTAGCGGACCGGCTTTTGCAGCGGTTGCGAAGCGTAATCCGGATATTAAAATATTTGCGCTTGAGACGGCTGTCAGCCGTTTTTCGGATGTTATGTGGGTTATGCAGCAGATTCTTTTTATGAGTATGGATAAGCGTCTGGCTATTTTCTTAGCTGATGAATCGGCAAGGACTGGTTCTGATACGATTAAACTGACACATGGGCAGATTGCCCTTTATATGGGTTCTGCCCGTGAGGTCGTGTCAAGAATGCTGAAATATTTTGCCAATGAAGGAATTGTGAAAGTTTCAAGGGGAGGGATTCAAATCCTTGATAAGAAACGCCTTCGTAAATTGACAATATAGAAAACCTGGAGGGTACGCCGTCGCATGCCCTTCGGGTAAGCATGTTTCATCCGGCAAAGTTTATCTTTAAATTTTATTTCAGCATAGCAAGAATTTCGGATTTTGGTCTTGCGCCGGTCGCGCGGTTTACGACGTTGCCGTCTTTCATAGCAATCAGTGTGGGGATACTTAGAACCCGGAATTCCTGGGCAAGCTCAGGCTCCTGATCTACGTTGATTTTGCCTACCAGGTACATAGGATTTTCTTCGGCGATTTCATCAACCAGAGGAGAGACCATGCGGCAGGGACCGCACCAGTCGGCGTAAAAATCCAAAAGCACTGGTTTGCTGCTGTTTTTGACAGAATCGAAATTAGTTTTATTTACAGTAAGTATAGACATAAGCGTTACCTTCCTTTCATTTGCTTCTGTTTTTGTGTTTGTTTCTGGTTATAGTATAGCCTGCAGTAATTGTTATTTCTGTGATGTAATCACATATCTAACGTATGAGAGAGGTGATTTTAATGCTGCGTATAGCGGTTTGTGATGATGATAAGAAGGTTGCTCAAACGAACAGGGAAATCACAGAGGATTGTCTGAAACGATGCGGGAGTATGGGAAAAGTTGAGGTGTATACCGCCAGCAGTAATCTGTTCTGGGATATTACGGAGGACGGTGTTTTTTTTGACTTGATTTTGCTGGATATTGAGATGCCGGAACGAACGGGGATGGAAATTGCGGAGAAGATTAAGCCGTACCTTCCCAATGTGAAAATTATTTTTATTACTTCCCATATCGAATATGCAATAGATGCTTTTGAACTGTCTATTTTTCGTTATGTTCCGAAAAATGACATAGAAAAGCGGCTGGACCCGGCCATTTGCGACGCAGTAAAACTGATTGAGCTGGAAGTAGGAAAAGTTTACACGATTCAGACAAACAGTCGTTTTGAAAAGATTCCCTATAAAGAAATATATTATATTGAACGCGATGGGAAAAATGCCAGTATTACAGCCTGCGGCGGCGTGTCTAAAGTGCGCAAAAGTCTCGGGCAGGTTTATAAGGAATTGGAGGCGGAAGAATTTATTTATATTGACAGAGGATGTATTGTTAATATGATACATATTATGCAGGTGAAAGATGGTATGGCTGTTTTGGAAAATGGAGCGCTGCTTCCGATAAGTCGTTCTCATCTACAGCCGGTAAAAGAACAAATCAATCGTTATTGGGGGATGCATATATGACAGGGTGGATGATCTTACTATCAGAGATTGCAGCGGGATGTGTGCGCGCCATTGTTTTTGTATTTCTTATATACAGGCTGTTATCCGCTGACAGACCTGGGAAAAGATGTGTTGCTGTAGTCTCGGCTGGCATTGCTTTCCTTGTGCTTTCTCTGACTGTGCTGAATGTGAATGAATCCGATGTCTGCCGCATTGGAGCGGAGACAGTCTGGCTGGTGATTTGCGCGAGTCGTTTACAGAGAGCAGAAATCAGAATGAGTTTATTTGTGGGGATTTTTTATGAGATTGCCGTTTCGTTCTGGCAATTTCTTTTTTCTTCCTGGCTGGGGGTGGTATTTTCTTCGCCGGATTTTCAGGACTATGAGACCGGATGGGGACAGACTGCAGTCTGGATGTTTCATGGGCTTTTAGCTGTTTTGGTATTCTATTATCTAGAGCGGCGGAAAATGACGGGGAAAATAGCTTTTCAATTTGCCTCAGCCATTGCCGTAGCGGGTTTTCTGGCTGTTATTACATTGTCAGAGCAAAAAACGCTTGTGATTGCAGAAGATATCCTTGATATGTGGACGGTTTTATCCGTTGTTCTGATGATGTCTGTCTTAATATTCCGCATAAGCCGGCAATACGAGATGGAGAAAGAGCTGGCAGAGCTGAAATCCGAACAGGCGGAATTGCTGGAGCGGGATTATCTTACTTTGAATCAGGCTTATGAAGTCAACGCGAAGTTATTTCATGATTTTCATAATCATATCGGGGTGCTGCAGCAGCTTCTTTCCCATCGGAAAATGCAGGAGGCAGAAGAATATTTAAATAGCCTGCAGGCGCCTGTGCGGGAGATGACAGATACCATATGGACTGGGGACGAAACGATAGATTACCTGATTAACAGCAAGGCTTCTAAGGCGAAGTCAGATAAGACAGAGTTTCAGGCACAGGTAGAATTTCCCCGGCATACCAGTGTCAGAAGCGCGGATTTGTGCGCAATATTGGGAAATTTCTTAGATAATGCTTTAGAAGCGGCGAGACAGATACCAGAGACGCGGCAGAGATATATTCGGCTGACAATCCGGCGAATCAATCACATGCTGGTCATAAAAGTAGAGAATAGTTTTGAGGGGAATCTTATAAAGGAAGGCGATACGCTTAGAACAACGAAAGCAGAAGGCGGGCTGCATGGCTGGGGATTAAAAAGCGCCCAGGCGGCAGCCGGGAAATATTCCGGCTGCGTACAGACTACCTGTGCCGACGGCGTATTCCGGGCTGTCGCTACATTATCATACTAGAAAGATTCTTTCGCGGACAAAAATCTACCGTTTGCGGACACATCCGCATCGGCCTTCTTTTTCGGTTATGATATAGACACAACAAAAAACAAGCGATTTGAGGAGGTAAGTAGTATGAGACATGTATATATTCGTGGGATTTTAGCTGTAATCTGGCTGGCGGCGGCAATTGTGAGCGGGATATCCGGAAATATCGGAACGGCGGCGCTTTATGTTTTGATGACGGGTGTGTTTTTGTATTTTGCTTATTCAGCCTGGAAGAAGAACAGGGCCGATAAAGGAGATGAGTAAAATGAGAAATTCTCTCCTGTCGGTTCAGAATCTAAAGGTGTGGTATAACAAAGACAGAGATGTGTTGTCGGAGTTTTCTATTGATTTGAAGTATCATGAGACTGCAGGATTCATTGGGTTAAACGGTGCGGGCAAAACTACGTTTTTTAAAACACTGTCTGGACTATTGCCGACATATCAGGCAGAGGGCATTTATTTTTCGGGTCAGTCTGTAAATTTCCGGGACAGGAATTTCAAGACCCGCCGATATACGGTATTTGCGGAGGATTATTCTTTCCAGTATTTTACATTCTGGGAGTATTTGTCTTATGCATTTCAGGTTTATGGAAAAGATTATGGAAAAGAGCAGCCGAATATAGCGGAACTGATACAGGGATTTCATTTTGAAGAGTATACGGATGTTTTGTTGAAAGAGTTTTCCATGGGTAACCGTAAAAAGGCGTTTCTGATTACGGCATTTGCGCTGAAGCCGGAGCTGCTGCTTCTTGATGAACCGGTTAACGGATTAGACTTTCAGAGCACAGAATACTTGTATCGGCAGATTAACGGATATAAAGAATACGGAACGGTTTTATTTTCCTCCCATATTCTGGAAAGCGTCACATTAACTTCCGACCGGGTATTTGTCCTGGAAAACGGGAGGATTCGGAGAACATTTGAAGGCGGAGAAATATCCGCGGCAAACATTCGGGAGGCGCTGCATGATGAGAATGATGTTTGATATTTTTGCCAAGCAATTATTTGGTGCAAAATACGAGCGGCTATTGCGTACGCTTTTAATTTATGCGATTGTATTTTGGAGTCTGAATCTTTCAGGCTTGAATGTGGAGATTGCGCCGTTTATTTTATATCTTATGGTTAGTACAGTTACCGCCGGCATTATGTGGCAGGCCCTTTCCTCAGAGGGAAATGCGGCGACGATGCAGCACGTGTATATGCTTCCTTTTGAGCGCCGGAGCTTAATTTTTTCATATGTGGCTGCTCTGGGCGCTTATACTTTTTTGACAAAGACAGCGGCGCTTCTGGCTGTTGTATTTGCGGTATCAGAATGGAGTTTTACAGAGGTTCTGGGGAGTCTCTTCTGTATGGTGAACGCCATTCTTATGACGGCGGTAGTTTTTTCTATGAGAAAATGCCGGGTTGCGGGATTTTCCTGGGGCGCCGGTGTGGTTGCAGGAATCTTATGGATATGGGATAAGCCGTGGTTTATTCCGGCGGCAGCAGTCAATAGCGTCTTGGCATTTCTTCTCTTGTGGAATGCGGACGGAGATTCTTTTATCTTCCTTGGGTGCAAATGCAGAAAAAGGCTAAAGCGTTCTAAACATTATTCGGTATGGCGTTATCTCTTTCGGTATCTAGGCGCTCATAAAAATTATTGCGTCAATACGGTAATTATGTGGTGTGTGGCCTGTGTGCTGCCATTGCTGTTTGGTAAGATAGAAATGGTATTTGCGGTTCCGATTGGCTTTGCCATTCTTTCTCTGAATACGCCGATTTGTATCCTGTTGTCCTGTGATTCGGATTTGGAGCGGGCCGTTCGCTTTCTGCCCGGTCAGGAGAGAGCGTTTTGCGTGCCTTACTGTTTCTTTATCTTTTTGTGCAATAGCATTGCATACAGTTTGTTTCTTGGCAGCATACAGATACAGAACGGCGGAGTAACGCTTCAAATGGTAATCACAGCTATCTTCTTTGCTCTGCTCAGCGCAGCTTTATCGGTTCTGCTGGAATGGTACTGCCCCATTCGGAACTGGAAAATCGAAAGCGACTTATGGCATCATCCAAGAAAATATGTTGTGCCGGTCCTGATGGTTT
>CAOKJI010000080.1 GCA_948468495.1 uncultured Dorea sp.
GGAGCAGCCGGAGTTGCCATCACGAAACTTCTGCTAAAATACGGATTCAAAGACATTACCATGTGCAATTCCAAAGGTATTATCAGTAAGACCGCTCCGGGACTGAACTGGATGCAGCGGCAGATGGCTGAGATTACCAATCTGTCCGGAAAAGAAGGAAGCCTTGCGGACGCGCTCGTTGGCGCGGATATTTTCGTCGGTGTCTCTGCGCCGGGTATTGTTACAAAGGAAATGGCGGCTTCCATGAATCCGGATGCAATTCTATTTGCCCTTGCCAATCCAGTGCCGGAGATTATGCCTGACCTTGCTAAGGAAGCGGGCGCAAAAGTAATCGGAACCGGACGCAGCGATTTCCCCAACCAGGTAAATAATGTCGTGGCCTTCCCCGGCATCTTTAAAGGAGCGCTGGAAGGACGGGCTCCCCAGATTACTGAGGAAATGAAGCTTGCCGCAGCATACGCGATTGCAGGCCTTGTTCCCGACAGCGAGCTGCATGAGGACAACATTCTTCCGGAGCCCTTCGACCCCAGAGTGGCGGACGTGGTAAGCCAGGCTGTCAAAGCGCATATCTGACATGACCGGAATATACCAAAGTTCCGGCAGTGATACAGCGGCAGGCTGCTCTCCCAGCCGGACAGACAAGTCAGCGGCAGGCTGCTCTTCCAGCCGGACAGACAGGTCAGCGGCGGGCTGCTCTCCCAGCCGGACAGACAAGTCAGACGCCGCCCCCCAAATAATGCCGGGAAGGACACGCTGGGGCGAAAAGCGCTACTACTCTCTGGACTATTATCTAAAAGAAACCTATGGCAGAAAGCTTTATAAGATTGCACTGGACGGAGGCTTCACCTGCCCCAACCGGGACGGTACATTGGGATATGGGGGCTGCATTTTCTGCAGCGCAGGCGGTTCCGGCGACTTTGCCGGAGACCGGACTCTGTCCGTCGCCGCCCAGATGGACGCCGGGAAAGCTCTTCTTGCCAGGAAATATCAGGGAACCGGCTATATCGCGTATTTTCAGGCGTATACCGGAACCTACGGACCGCCCTCCCGCCTCCGGGAAGTATTTACCGAAGCTATTCGTTATCCCGGTACAGAGATTCTGTCCATCGCAACCAGACCGGATTGTCTTCCCGAGGAAGTTCTGACGCTTTTACAGGAGCTTTCTTTGGAAAAACCAGTCTGGATAGAACTTGGCCTGCAGACCATCCATCAGAAATCTGCTGATTTTATCCGCAGGGGCTATGAACTTCCGGTATTTGAACAGGCTGTACGTGATTTGAGAAGTATCGGTATTCCTGTCATTGTCCATGTAATATTAGGACTGCCGACCGAAGATACCAAAGACATACTCGCCACCATACAGTATTTGAACGGCATGGATATTCAGGGCGTCAAACTGCAGCTTCTTCATATTTTGAAAGGAACAAAACTTGCCGCCTATTATGAGGCGCATCCCTTTCCGGTTCTGACTCTAACCGAATATCTCAGACTCCTCGGCGCATGCATCAGTCACTTAAGACCTGACATTGTGATTCACCGGCTCACCGGAGACGGACCGAAGCAGCTCTTAATGGAGCCGGAATGGACGGCAAACAAACGGCTGGTGTTAAATCAGATACAATCTTATCTAAAAAGCCAGGATATCTGGCAGGGAAGGAGTTATACGAATGGCAGAATTACTCACTCTCTATAAATTAATTATCCTCTATATGCTGGACCGGGTGGATTTCCCCCTGTCCAATTCACAGATTTCGGATTTTATGCTGAATAAGGAATACACTACCTATTTTAAGCTGCAGCAGGCCCTCTCTGAGCTTACCGACGCAGGCTTTATAAGGGAAGAACCCATTCGCAACCGAACCCTGTACAATCTGACTGAAGACGGAGCTTCAACTATTGATTTATTTCGGAAAAATATATCGCATGCTATACGTCAGGACGTGAATGATTACCTGAGAGAAAAGCAATATGAGCTGAAAAATGAAGTGTCTGTCAAGGCTGACTATTACCGGAATACCAACCGGGAATATTCCGTCCACTGTCAGGTAATGGAAAACCGGCTCCCTCTGATTGACCTTACCGTTACAGTTCCTTCCGAGGAAGAGGCCAAAGCAATCTCCAACAACTGGCATAAGAAAAACCAGGAAGTCTATGCCCAGATTATGGCAGAACTGCTTTAATTGTTATTTTGCAATTTTCAAACACGCTCTAGAGCAGATGCAAAAAACCGGCTCTCAATATCAAAGCATTTATATATGATATTTATATTTTAAAGATAAGGACTACGGACAGCTATGAATAAAAAAAACAAAAAAATCTCCGGGAAAATTTTATCAGAATTGTATGTCAGCTTCTTTAAAATCGGCGCTCTCACCTTCGGCGGCGGACTTGCCATGCTGCCTATGTTAAAGCGCGAGCTTGTGGACTCCAAAAAATGGGTCACTGAAGAAGAAATCCTTGATATGTATGCCATCGGACAGTGTACTCCCGGTATCATCGCAGTGAATACGGCAACCTTCGTAGGCTTTCAGGAAGCAGGAATCTTAGGCGGCGTGATTGCAACCCTTGGTATGGTCTCCCCCTCCTTAATTATCATCTGCCTGATAGCCTCGATTCTGAAAAATTTCATCAGTCTTCCGTCCGTACAGCATGCGCTGGCCGGAATCCGTATCATGGTGTGCGCCATGATGCTTCAGACGGTGGTTACCATGGCTCAGAAGGGAGTCAAGGATAAACTGGGGGTATTCTTATTTCTTGCGGGATTTCTGATTGCAAGCTTTACCCCTGTACCGCTGGCCCTTGTGGTTGTCGCTTCCGCCCTGACCGGAATGATTGCAAAAAGACATGAGGGGGACAAACAGGCATGATTTATATTCAGCTTTTTTATGAATTTTTTAAAATCGGGTTATTTGCTATCGGCGGAGGCATGGCAACTCTCCCTTTCCTGATGGATTTAACCGCCAAATACGACTGGTATACCAAAGCGGAGCTGACCAACATGATTGCAATCAGCCAGAGCACTCCCGGTCCGGTGGGAATTAACATGGCAACCTATGCAGGCTACAACGCTGCCGGAATCCCCGGCGCCGTCGTCGCCACTCTGTCCCTGGTCGCACCGGCTCTTGTTATCATTATGGTAATAGCCAAATTCCTGGCCGATTTCAACGAGAATAAAACAGTACAGGCCGCCTTCTATGGTATCCGCCCTGCCGTAGCCGCCTTAATCGGTTATGCAGTGTGGGAACTGGTTAAGATTTCCCTAACCATTGTTGATGGAAATGGTGTAACCGCGATTGATTATCTAGGCGCCTTTCTCTGTGTGGCCGCCTTTGGTATTATGCAGCTCAAATACTGTAAAAGTTTGCATCCGCTGGTGTGGATTATCATAGGCGCTGTCATAGGAATCCTTTTAAAACTGTAAAATTTCAGAAAACAGGCTGACAAGAATACAGCGTTTCCGTACTCCTGTCAGCCTCTTTCTATTCTCCTGTACGGTCCGGAACTGCCTGCCGGGCCATACAGGCCGCAAATTTATCAAGCTTTCTTATCTGCCGCAGTATTGCAGAGCGGCGCCGCACCCTTACCTGTCTGGCCGCACATACAGCTCCCGCTGCATCCTGCACATCCGCCGCTGCACTTTCCAGCCTTCTTATTCCGTATGATACTTCTCACTGCAAAATGTACCATTATGATTACAACTGCTAATACAATAGCCGTTCCCATAAACACCTCCACAACAAACTTAAATCATCCGCGATACCGGAAGGCCTGAACATGCTGTCCACTCCGTTCACAGTAACCTGAACACTCCTCCGGTATCAGCATCATAACACATTTATTTCGCCCCTGCCATACCCTTTATATTCATATGAAGTGATTTACTCTCTTTATACGGCCGGAACAACAGGTAGAGAAAGCCCGCAATCAGAATAAGCGCCGCCACTGTACCGATTCCAAAACCGCCTCCGGCAAATACCGTACCAAGCTGATAAACCACCAGCGATACCACATAAGCAAGCAGACACTGATAACCGATTGCGAAGGCAAACCATTTTCCATTGTTCATCTCTCTCTTAATCGCACCCATAGCCGCAAAACAAGGCGCGCACAACAGATTAAATACCAGGAAAGAATATCCTGCTGCAGCCGTCATACTTCCTGCAAGCTGCCCCCAGATTTCGTTTCCTTCTTCGGCAACTTCCGCAAAACCAAATAGAATACCAAAAGTTCCCACTACATTTTCCTTGGCAATCAAACCGGTAACTGCCGCAACCGCCATCTTCCAGTCGCCCCATCCAAGCGGCGCAAAAACCGGTGCAATCACGCTTCCGAGACTTGCCAGAATGCTGTAATTCAACTCTTCCGCCTCCAACATACCAAAGGCTCCGTTTATCCATCCAAAATTCATTAAGAACCACAATACAATCGTGGAAAGCAGAATAACGGTTCCCGCCTTCTTGATAAAAGACCATCCTCTCTCCCACATGCTCCTGAGTACATTCCCAACTGTCGGCATATGATACGCGGGAAGCTCCATCACAAAGGGCGCCGGATCTCCTGCGAACATTTTCGTTTTCTTTAAAATAATCCCTGAGCAGATAATCGCTCCGATTCCCACAAAATATGCGCTTGGCGCTACCCAGGACGCTCCGTTAAACAACGCTCCTGCAATCAGCGCTATAATCGGAAGCTTTGCTCCGCAGGGAACAAATGTAGTGGTCATAATTGTCATTTTTCTATCTCTGTCATTCTCAATTGTTCTGGACGCCATAATTCCCGGAACTCCGCAGCCGCTTCCAATCAGCATCGGGATAAATGATTTCCCCGACAGGCCGAATTTGCGGAAAATCCTGTCCATAATGAACGCCACCCGGGCCATATATCCGCAGGACTCCAAAAACGCGAGGAAAAGAAACAGCACCAGCATCTGAGGTACAAATCCAAGAACCGCACCCACTCCGGCTACGATTCCATCAAGAATCAAGCCCTGCAGCCAGTCCGCACAATGAATTGCCGTCAGTACATTTTCAATAGCCGGCGGAATAATCTCTCCAAACAACACGTCATTGGTCCAGTCTGTCAGAATAGCGCCGACAGTCGTAACGGATACGTAGTAAACCAGCCACATTATTGCTGCAAATATAGGAAGCGCAAGCCACCGGTTTGTAACAATACGGTCAATTTTATCAGAAACCGTCATTTCCTCTTTCCGATTCCTGGACACACAATCGCCAATAATAGAAGAAATGTATACATACCTCTCATTGGTAATAATACTCTCCGTATCGTCATCGAAGGCTTCTTCCATCTCCCGAATCTCATCTGACACGTCTGGAACAGACTTCATCCGGGAAGCTATCTTTTCGTCCTTCTCTAATAATTTAATCGCAAAGAAACGCTTCTGCTCTTCCGGAACCATTCCCTCCAGTTTGGACTCTGCCGACGATATAATCTCCTCCGCCTCCGGGCAAAATTCATGTCTTACCTCCGCAGCCTTTTTTGCTCCCGCAAGCTGTACCGCTCTTGCCGCCACATCTTTAATACCGTTCCCTTTCAGGGCGGAAATAGTTACTACCTCACAGCCGAGTTTCCCAGCTAATTTTCCCGTATGTATCCTGTCCCCCTGTTTTTCCAGAACGTCAACCATATTGACTGCCATGATTACCGGAATCCCAAGCTCCATAATCTGTGTGGACAAATACAGATTTCTTTCAATATTCGTACCGTCTACAATATTGATAATGGCATCCGGTCTCTCTCCAATCAGATAGTTCCTTGCAACCACTTCTTCCAATGTATAGGGCGACAAAGAATAAATCCCCGGTAAGTCCACAAGCGCTACATCTTTGTATCCCTTTAATTTACCTTCCTTCTTTTCAACGGTAACTCCCGGCCAGTTTCCAACAAACTGATTCGAGCCGGTCAACGCATTAAATAATGTTGTCTTTCCACTGTTTGGATTCCCCGCAAGCGCAATTTTCACTGACATAATCTCTCCTTCTTTCCGCAGGTTTGTCTGCACTTTCTATAGTAAGTTATAGCTAACCTATAAGCAAAAAAATTATTCTACACAAATCATCTCCGCATCCGCCTTCCGAATCGACAGCTCATAACCTCTTACCGTAATTTCTACCGGATCGCCTAATGGAGCCACTTTTCTCACAAATACTTCTACCCCTTTCGTAATCCCCATGTCCATAATTCTTCTCTTTACCGGACCTTCGCCGGTTAGTTTGCTTACCTTCGCAGTCTGTCCGCAGGCCACTTCTTTTAACGTCTTCATCTCTGTCCCTTCCTTTCAATTCTCTAAAAATCAAACCATAACTTTCATCGCCATATCTCTGCCTATGGCAATTCTGGAATCTTTCACATTCACAATTACGCTTCCCCTAATATCAGAAATCACCGTAACTGCTCCCCCTGTCACAAATCCCAGGCTCTCAAGAAACTTCCTGGTCTCTTCCTTTCCGCCAACCTTCTTAATCGTCAGCGCTTCTCCTGTATTCGCCATCGTAAGCGGCATCACATTCAACCTCTTTTCCGAATCATTTTTCGTATAAATCCGATGGATTCTTTCTTCTTTCATTGTTAGTATATACTAACTTTTATTAGATGTCAAGAACCTTTTTCACTTCGAGCTATTGACTGTTACTGTTCACAGGACATTTGGTAAACAGTGGGAATCCATGTATGCAGGATACCTTGCCCTTCCTGCATAAGTGTGATATATTTAATAAATAGAATCATTGTAGAAACCCCAGACAAATTATACAAGTTCAAAAATGAGAGGTAACATAAATGACAAATAACGAATCTTCTGAGAATTATCTTGAAACTATATTGATATTAAGTCAGAAACGGCCGGTTGTACGGTCTGTTGACATTGCCACTGAATTAGATTTTAAGAAATCAAGCGTCAGCGTTGCCATGAAGAAGCTCCGCCAAAGCGAATATATCGTTGTATCCCCGGAAGGTTTTATTACTCTCACCGAATCCGGCAGAGAGATTGCCGAACGCATTTATGAACGCCATCAAATCATCTCCGAATGGCTGACCAGACTGGGTGTGGACCCAACAGTGGCTACCCAGGACGCCTGCAGGATTGAACATGTAATCAGCGCAGAATCCTTTGCCGCTATGAAGAAATATATTGAAGCAAAATGCTAATTTGCAAAGCGGCGCATATACAACGCCATTCACTCAACCGCACACCATATAATAGAAACGGCCGGGAAGCGGTTACCTCCTGACCGT
>CAOKJI010000081.1 GCA_948468495.1 uncultured Dorea sp.
AGACGAGATAGCCAGACGGATTGGGATACACACAGATTCCGATTACAGAATACGCAGCGGTATTTTCTATACCTTACTGCAGGGAGTCAATGCGGGACATGTTTTTCTGGAGGAAGGCATGCTCGTTCGGCATGCGGGAGAACTTCTGGAGGTAGCGATAGAGCATGTTGAAAAATATCTGATGGACCTTTCTATGGAGCGGAAGATTGTGGTAAAAGAAGCAGAAGGTATCCGTCGGATATATCCATCCAATTATTATTATATGGAATTGAATACGGCGAAGATGCTACATGATTTGAATATTAACTGCGAAGTATCGGAAGTTGATATTCTGCACAGACTGAAGAAGATTGAACAGAATATGGAACTTCCCCTGGACAACATGCAGCGAAATGCAGTTGTAGAGTCTGTGAGACATGGAGTTATGGTTCTGACCGGCGGGCCAGGAACGGGAAAGACAACTACAATCAACGCGATGATTCGTTATTTTGAGAGCGAAGGGCTGGATATTTATCTGGCTGCGCCTACAGGCAGGGCGGCTAAGCGTATGACAGAGACCACCGGCTACGAGGCGCAGACAATCCACCGTCTTCTGGAGGTAAATGGAAATCCCCAGGAAGAGGGACAGAAAAGTGGGTTTGCCAGGAATCAGGAGAATCCATTGGAAGCGGATGTGATTATTATTGACGAGATGTCCATGGTAGATCTTCCGCTTATGCATGCGCTTCTGTCAGCAATTTGTGTCGGAACCAGATTGATTATGGTAGGAGACCGGAATCAGCTTCCGTCCGTAGGGCCGGGAAGAGTATTGAAGGATATTATAGACTCCGGCTGCTTCCCGGTGGTTATGCTAAAACATATATTCCGGCAGGCGGAAGAGAGCGATATTGTGGTCAACGCACACCGGATTAACAGAGGCGAGCCGGTGATGTTAGATAATAAGAGCCGGGACTTTTTTTTCCTGAGACGTCAGGACGCCAACACGATTATCAGTGTGGTGCTGACGCTGATTCAGAAGAAACTTCCCAAATATGTCGATGCGGGAACTTTTGACATACAAGTGCTGACGCCTATGCGTAAAGGATTGCTGGGGGTAGAACGTTTGAACGGCATTTTGCAGGAGTATTTGAATCCGCCGGGCGCGGCCAAAGCAGAAAGGGAGCAGGGAGGCCGGAAGTTCCGCGTGGGCGATAAGGTTATGCAGATAAAGAATAATTACCAACTGGAATGGGAAGTGTGTACGAAATATGGAATGACAATCGATAAAGGGATTGGAATTTTTAACGGCGATATGGGGATTGTGAAAGATATTAATACCTATACAGAGCATCTTGCAGTTGAATATGACGAACACCGTATTGTAAAGTATCCCTTTCAGCAGTTGGACGAGCTGGAACTTGCTTACGCCATTACCATACATAAGTCCCAGGGGAGCGAGTATCCCGCAGTGGTGATTCCGCTTCTTAACGGCCCCAAACAGTTATATAACCGGAACTTAATCTATACGGCGGTAACCAGGGCAAGAAAATGTGTAACGCTGGTGGGGAGCGATATGGTTTTTGCGGAAATGATTCAGAATAATACAGAGCAAAATCGGAATTCCAGCTTATCAGAGCGTATCAGGGAGTTTGAATTATGAGGCGGCGAAGGCAAATAGAGGAAAGAAGGACAGGAGGAGGTCTGCTGGAACTTCTGTATCCCCATGTCTGTCCATTTTGCGGCAGAGTGACAGCGGAAGATATTTGTAATGAATGCAGGATAAAATTAAATTATATTGAAGAACCCAGGTGTATGCGCTGCAGCAAGCCTCTTCGTAGTGAGGAGAGGGAATACTGTTATGACTGTGAAAAGCATACGCATGTATATGAGAGAGGATATGCGCTATGGGTGCATAGCGGCGGTGTACAGAGGGCAATTTATCAGTTTAAATATCATAATCAAAGAATCTACAGCCGCTTTTTTGGAAAGGAGCTCTTATCCAGATATGGACAGGCTGTCATGAGGTGGGACATCACCACACTTATTCCGATTCCGCTTAGCAGAAAGAGGAGAAGAATCAGAGGATTTAATCAGGCTGAGCTTCTTGCCAGGGAACTGGGCAGGGGGCTTGGCATACCTGTTGACGCGAAGAATCTGGTACGGGTACGGGACACCAGTCCCCAGAAGAAAATGGACGCAAGGGGAAGAAGTTTGAATCTAAAGTATGCGTTTGCGTGGAAAGGAAAGAGAAGAATTTTTGGAAATGTATTATTGATTGACGATATATATACTACAGGAAGTACGATTGATGCTGCAGCAAGAGTGCTGAAAAGACATGGGGCAGGGAAAATTTATTTTTTAACTATTAGTATTGGACAAGGATACTGATATTTGTTATACTACTCAATGATGGGTTACTATAGGATTTAGACGACAGAGGTGTAACATGATAGATGAGAAGAAAGTGAAGCTGATGACGCGTATGGCTTCCTATGAAAATAATGAAGGCAGGGAAGACTTAAAGATCAGTGCATATTATAGAAAAGACTATGCCAGCATCCATATGGTGTATACGATTATCTGGGTGACGATTGGATATGGGTGTCTGATGCTTTTGATTGGTTTTTGTTTGTTTGATAAGTTAATGGAGTCTTTATCCATGAGTGCAGTTATGACGCTTGGAATCGGAGTGGTTGTGGGATATTTTGTGGTGATAATAGCATATTCAGTGGCGACTCATACCATGTACAGTAAGAAACATCAGATAGCGCGAATGCGGGTGAAAAAGTATAATCATGATTTGACCAGATTACTGAAGATATATGAAAAGGAGAAACGATAAAGATGGATGGTATATTAGAATTAAAAGGGCAGCTTCAGAAGATTTATGCACAGTATTCTAAATATATAGATAAGATAATCCAGTTTGTATTGGCAGTGTTTACATTTTATATGATAAACGATAACATAGGATTTATGCATATGCTTACGAATCCGGTAGTTACGCTTGGTCTTTCAGTGGTGTGCGCATTTTTGCCGCCGGCATTTACGGTTCTTTTGGCGGCGGCGCTGGTTTTGGGGCATGTATATTCTTTGTCTTTGGGAATGCTGGTTGTGACAGCGCTTGTTTTTCTTTTGATGTTTATCTTTTATTTGAGGCTTGCGCCAAAGACGTCAATCGTGGTGATTCTTATGCCTTTGGCCTGTCTGTTAAAGGTTCCGGCCGTAATTCCGATTGCGGCGGCGCTGATTGGTTCGGCTGCATATGCAGTCCCGGCGGCTCTTGGAACGATTGCCTACTATCTGATTCATCAGATTAAAGATTCAGCAGCAGCGATACAGACAGCAGAAGGAGGCAATATCCTTACAGATATGATTAACTTTGCGAAGCAGTCGCTGACCAGTAAAGAGATGTGGTTGTTTGTAATTGTGGATATCATCTGTGTATTAACAGTTTATGGAATACGCAGATGCGCGATTGCGCATGCATGGAAGCTTGCATCTGTAGTGGGAGCAGGGATTTATATTGTAGTATCAGCTGCGGGTGGAGCAGTGCTGGACGTGAAGATTTCTTATGGTGTATTGGCAATTGGCGCTGTAGTGAGTATCGTGGTTGGATTTGTGCTGGAGATTCTCTTCTTTTGTGTGGATTATTCCAGATGCGAAAGTCTCCAATACGAAGATGATGAATATTATTACTATGTGAAAGCTGTTCCAAAGGTAGGCGTTACAGCGTCGGAAAAGATGGTAAAAAGAATCAACAGACGGGAAGATATCATGAATGAATCGGAAATTATTGATTCCGACGAGCTACGAAAGAGAAGCAGAAAAAAGCAGGAGAGTCAGAATTTACGCTCCAATCCGGTTAAAAAGAATAATCTGGCATATGCGGCGTCAGAGAAAAATCAAAACAGGACAAAGAAAAAAAGCAGTGCGGATAAGACTAATACAGAACATTTGTTGTTAACGAGAAGTTTAAGGAAAGATTTGAATCTGGATGAGAAGAGGAAATAATTAGATTGATTTATATGGATTTTAGAAAAGAACAGAGGGAGAGACAGGATGGAGCAAAGAATAGCACAATTCATTGAACAATATCTGAAAAGCCTGTACTTTCCGCATGTAGGTATCATGGATATGCTGGAGATTATAATTATTACGTTTCTGGTATATCAGATTATGATATGGATTAAGAATACAAAAGCCTGGATGCTGCTTCGGGGGATTCTGGTCCTTTCAGTGTTTATTCTGATTGCGGCGCTGCTGCAGATGCATACGATTTTGTGGATTGTAAGGCATATGGCTACTGTAGTGGCTACGGCAGCGGTTGTGGTTTTTCAGCCGGAACTGCGGAGGGGACTGGAAAAGCTTGGTGAGAAACAGATTATCTCTTCCATGGTGCCTTTTGATACAAAAGAAAAGGGGCGATTCAGTGATGATACGGTGGATGGAATCATCCGGGCAGTATTTGAGATGAGTAAGGTGAAGACAGGCGCGCTGATTGTAGTAGAGCAGGCGATTCAGCTTACGGAATATGAGAGTACAGGGATTCAGATGGATTGCCTTGTCTCCAGTCAGGTGCTGATTAATATATTTGAACATAACACGCCGTTGCATGATGGCGCTATTATTGTGCGTAATGACCGGATTGTAGCCGCTACCTGTTATCTGCCATTGTCGGATAATATGGGGCTGAGCAAAGGTCTCGGGACGAGACATAGAGCGGCGGTAGGTATGAGCGAGGTCAGCGACGCGTTAGTGGTGGTAGTATCAGAAGAAACAGGTCATGTGTCAGTTGCCCAGGGGGGAAGGCTGACCAGGGGACTTACAGCAGAGGAGCTTAGGGCGCAGTTTGTTCGGATTCAGAATAAGAGAAAAGCCTCAAGAAGATTATTTGCAAGACAGAAAGGAAGGTCGGGGCATGGGAAAGATTCTTAAAAACAATCTTGGCCTGAAACTGTTAGCCTTTTTGTTTTCATTTCTTTTATGGCTGATAGTGGTCAATATAGATAATCCGGTTATGTCCAAGACATTTTCCGGAATCCCGGTTATTGTGGAGCATTCAGAGATACTGACGGAGCAGAAAAAGACTTATCAGATTGTGGATGATACGCAGAATGTGAATGTTACCATATCGGCAAAACGCCGTACTTTAAATAAGATTAAACCAGAGGATATTATTGTAACCGCAGATATTAAGGAGATGTATCTGGATTCGCAGATACCCCTGGAAGTTGTGGTTATTGGATATGAAGGAAGTTATGAGAATGCGCTGACGAATCCACGAAATTTACAGATTCAAATAGAAGAAAATGTCAGCAAGACGTCTAATATTACGCCAATGGCTACAGGTGAAGTAAGAGATGGATTTGTTCTTGGTAATCTGACGACAGATCCGGAAACAGTGACCATTAACGGACCGGAATCACTGGTTAACAGAATCAGTAAAGTAGTGGCGGAGGTTGACGTATCCGGTCTGGGAGAGGATACAACGCTGACCTCTCAGCTTGTATTCTATGATGAAGATAATAATGTGATTGACCAGTCAAGGCTGGCAAATAACCTTGGTAATTTTGGAGTAAATGTACGGGTTACGCTATATAAGACCCGCATGGTTCCGATTCATGTGGATACTTCTCTGATTGAAGCGAAAGAGGGATATTCCGTTTCATCTATAAAAATGGCGCCGGAAGAGATTGAGATAACCGGACCGGATGAGGTTCTGAATACAGTAGAGAGTATTGAGATTCCGGCAGAAGAGTTTGAGGGGGAAGTGGTTGATTCCCGGACAGATTTTGCGCTTGATTTGCTGGAATATCTGCCGGATGGGATTCAACTTGCGGACAGTATGGCGAATTCTATGATTGTCACAATTGCGATTGAGCGGGATGGAACCAGGAATTTTGAACTTCCTATCGGCTCGATTACAGTGAAGAATTTAGATGATGCTCTGCGCATGAGTTACAATAAAACGGAAGATTTGGAAGTACATGTGAGAGGGTCAAAAGAAAAACTTGACGGATTGAATATTGAACGGATAGCAGTCATTGATCTCAAATCATATCAGAAGGCAGGAACATATACGGTACCGGTGGATATAGAGCTTCCGGGAGGTTGTTACTTAGAAGGAGAGGTCAAGGTTGAGATTGTACTAGAGAAAAAAGAGAATGGAGGTTAAGAAGCATGGTTAGCAGAAAGGTTACAATCGTTAATCCTACAGGGCTCCACCTGCGGCCGGCTGGAATTTTCTGTAATACAGCGGTAAGGTATGACAGCAGAATTACATTTCAGCATGGTGATACGAATGCGAATGCAAAAAGCGTTCTCAGCGTGTTAGGAGCGTGCATTAAAAAGGGAGATGAAATTGAATTGATATGCGAGGGTGCAGACGAGCAGGAAGCTTTGGCTGCAATGGTTAGAGCAGTAGAAGACGGCTTGGGGGAATAGGCCGGATAAAGGAGAAGAAATGGGAAAAGCTACATTAGTAATTATGGCGGCCGGGATAGGCAGCAGATTTGGCGGTGGAATTAAACAGTTGGAGGCAGTGGGGCCTGGCGGTGAGATTATTATGGATTATTCAATTCATGACGCCATAGAAGCAGGGTTTGATAAAGTAGTCTTTGTCATACGGAAGGATTTGGATGAGGATTTTAAACGGATTATTGGCAGGCGTATTGAGAAAGTTGTGAATGTAGAATATGCATATCAGGAGCTGGACGATATTCCAGAGAAGTTTCTGAATAAAGTGAAAGAACGGAAGAAGCCATGGGGGACCGGCCAGGCAATTCTCTGTTGTAAAGGTCTGATAAAAGAGCCGTTTCTGGTCATCAATGCCGATGATTATTATGGGAAAGAAGCATATCAGAAGGCTTATGAATATCTGGTAAATAAGCCGGAGAATAATGGTTATACAGCGTGTATGATAGGATTTATTCTGAAAAATACGCTGAGTGATAACGGCGGCGTGACCAGAGGAATCTGTAAGGTAGATGATAAACACATGCTGACAGAGATTGTGGAGACGCATAATATCGTTAAAACCGAAGACGGGGCGGCAGTGAAGAACTAAAAGGGTGAAAAGACTGC
>CAOKJI010000082.1 GCA_948468495.1 uncultured Dorea sp.
GGGAAAGAGACGGGGAATGTGAGATTGAAGACGGATTCTTAGAGGACTGGAATTCTTTTGTGAGGCGTATTCTGGCTTTGGATGCGGCGTATGGTTATGCGAAAGAGGGCGGGGAGACGGAGAATGGAGAGGGAGAGCGGGAATTTGTCCGGGATTTGAGAGCGCTAAATGACAGACGGCAGAGAGCTCTGCCCACAGACCATCCGCCGTACCGGCTGTTAGAACAGATTCCTGCTGTCACCGGTCAGTTTATAGGACGGAGGCGGGCGCTTGAGGAGATACATAGGCATTTGGAGAGGCAGAACGTATTAGTTCTTTATGGATTAGGGGGAATAGGAAAAAGTGAACTTGCCAAGGCGTATATAAACGGTTACAGAAGCTGTTACCGTCAGATTTTATTCTGCAGTTTTCATGGGAATCTGCAGGAGACGTTTATTGATGATTCTCAGGTTCCGGTGGAGAACCTGTTGTTTGTAAATAGTGGGAAACGGGGAGAACGGGGCTGGTATTTCCGAAAGAAGCAGAGAATCCTTCGGAAAATCACAGATGAGAAAACCTTACTTGTAATAGATAATTTCGACGTCTTATCGGATAAAAGGCTCGGCGATATTACGGAATTACCCTGCAAGCTCCTTTTTACCAGCCGTACCAGCGCGGAGCAGTTTGGATTGCCGGGAATCCGAATTGAAGCGCTGGATTTATTTTCAGAGCAGAGAGAATTATTTTTCCGATACTATGGAAGGGAGATTCGTGAGGACAGGCTTCCTTTGATTGACGAACTAATAAGAAGGCTGCAGGGTCATACTCTTACCATCAAATTATATGCGTCTTATTTGGCGGAACAGGAGGACGGAATCAACCGGCTGGAAGGCCTGCTGCTCGGAGAAGATGAACAGAAATTGCAGAAAGAGGCTGCAGAAAAGCAGATTCAGGATATTTTCCGGCTTACGAATCTGTCAAGAACAGAGCGGGTTATACTTCGGTATCTCTCTGTGATGCCGGTGTACGGAATCGATATTCTACAATTTCAGAACTGGTGCAGAGTCAGGAATCGGGAATCTATTGAAAGGCTGGCTGCGAAGGGACTGGTGGAGTTAAGCAGAGGAGACGGGGTTCTTTTCATGCATCCTTTGGTTGCAGCGGCCGCACGCAGAATAGAGAAGGTCAGTTTTCAGAACTGCCGTCCCTATGTGAAGTCTTTGTGCCGTCTCTGCCATCAGACCTGGACAAAAAGCGCAAGAGAAAAGAAGACCTACGAGAGATATGTGTATGTTATGCTGGGATATCTGCAGGATACGGAGCCGGAGCCGTTTACGGACCTGATTTATCTGGTTTCAGGAAGCTGGCAGCTCGGTTATTTTGAAGAGGGGGAGAAGTTTGGATTAAAGCTCTGCGACTATGGCGTAAAAAAATACGGTACTGCAAGCAGTCAGGCGGCAAGTATCCGTCATATATTAGGCGCGCTGTATGATAATTGGGGAAAACGAAAGCAGGCGGTGCAATGGTTTCGCAGTGCATATGAAAATTACAAAGACGCAGAAGAGCCGCATCCTTTATACTATGCCCTGGTCTGTCATAAATTCGGGAGAGTTCTGCGGTACGAAGGGAAATACAGGGAATCAGAGCAGGTTCTGTATAAGGCGGCGGAGCGTCTGGCCAGACAGTTGGAGGAAGATCCCAGACAGGCGGATGTTGGTTATGTCGAGGAAATGGGGGCGGGAGCTCTCATGGATCTTTATATGGAGCTTGCGGAATTGTATTTGAATTGGGAGAGGCCGGACGAAGCGATGAAGTGGCTTGAACGAAGGGAAAAGGAATTTGAAAAAAGGAAGCTTGGAAGAATCTGGAATTCAAGCCAGTGGAATCTGTATTACCGGATGGGAATCTGTCAGAAAATGCTTGGAGACAGGGAAAAAGCGGAAAAGGCGCTGGGGGAAGCGCTGTATTACGCACAGAAATATTTTATCAAAGACAGTCCGTATATCCGTATGGTAAAAGAGGAGTTAGCTAAAGTCTGCAGCGAGGGGGAGGCGGTAAGATGAGGGACTTTACGAACAGGGAGGTGTAGTGGGCTACGTTAACCAAATTCAGCGTAAAATCTGGAGCGAAGTGTGGCGACAGATTGTAGGAATGAATTTTCAAACGCGCTCTAGCATTCTTCTGGTATAGGAAGGATGTAAAAAGAGTGAGAATAAAAGAGGATGGTTAAACCCTTCTGTGTATGCAAAGGAAGTTCATGTAATTAGAATAAATCTGTATAACTGTATGGGAAGATAAAAGGAAAAGGAGAACGTACATGAAAAAGCATACCAGAAAACGGGGGGTCATCTTATTGGCCTGTATTTTAGCAGCTGCGCTGTGCGCGTGTTCTTCGCCGGGCGGAGAAGAACAGAGTGAGAAAAAGAAGAGTGAAGAGCAGAAAGAGGAAGTGGAAGAAAAAGCTCAGGGACCTGTGGTGGAAGAACAGGTATTGTATGAGAAGGACGGAGTCCGGATTACAGCAAAGGAACTGAAAGTGGAGGAAATGGAGGATTATTCCTGGGCAACTCTGAATCTTCTGCTGGAGAACGAAGGGTCGGAGGACATAGTCTGCGAGATGAACGCAATGCTTGTCAATCATTATGAGATGAACAGCGGGCCGCTGCATGTTCCGCAGACAGTTCCGGCAGGAAAGAAGGCGAATGTAAGTCTGGATATCAGGGAAAGTGATATGACGAAGGCTGGCTTTGAACTGAAGGAGATTGGCGAGGTGGAAGCGGAATTTAAGCTGGGTAAAGTATCCGGAGAAACTGCCGGATTATCCAGTAAAGGACTGCTCTCAGTGAAGACTTCCGTTTATGATATGATTGTGAGTAAGCCGGTAGAAGGCGGGAAAGAGATTTATAACGAAGCGGGCGTGCGGATTGTGTATCTGGGAATGTCAGAGGGAGGAGAAGAGGGAGCCTATGATTTTGGGGCGGATATCTTTATTGAGAATACCAGTGACAAATCTGTTACCTGCTGGATTACCGGAGGGAACATTGACGGTACGGAGGTAAACAGCTATAATACGCCCCATGTAAGCGCAGGAAGAATGGCAAGATCTTCTATTGATTTCTTCGGAGATGCGGCGGCGAATATGGATATTGATTCGATGAATGAGATTACGGTTAAAGTAGAGCTTTCCGGAGACGGGATAACGGATGAAGAAGGTTATCCTGACTATGAAACGATTGCGGATTACAAGGATGTTACATTTTCCATAAAATAAATTGCAGGCGAGGAGTACAGGAATGAAGAATAAAATGTATAGAAGCATGGCGGCGCTGGCTTTGATTCTGGCAATGGCAGTGATGGGAGGCTGCGGCTCTTCCGGCGGCGGAGAAGGAACGTCGTCTGACAGCGGAGCGAAGAAGGAGACGAAGAAAGAAGAGAATACCAAAGTTAATATGGATGAACAAACGCTTGTGGAAAAAGACGGCGTGACAGTTACGGCAACCGGAGCTGGCGTCGACGGGGAAGACGGCATTTATCTTGACGTCATTGCGGAAAATAAGACGGAAAAAGTGTATGAGATATCGTTAGATAATGCAGCAGTAAATGGATTTTCTATGAATGGCTATGCGAAGGATGAGATTATGCCGGGGGAGACAAAGACAAGGATTTCATTCTCTGATTGGGCGGATAAGTATGTAGATTTGGGCGAACCAGGCGAGATTAAGATACATTTGCTCCGGCTGCTTGAAGTGGAGGAAGATCAAACAGTAAATGGAGAAAAGCCGCATTATATGCCGGTAGAGGGAGCATATGAGAACCCGTTTGCGGCGGTGGAAGATATTGTTATACAAACTTCTGCTTACGATGAAATGAAGGCTACTCTGCCGGAAGGCGAAGAACTATATCATGAGAACGGGATTCAGATTACCAGAGTGGATGCAGATAAGGAGCCAGAAGAAGGCGGAATTCGTGATATATTTCTCGTGAAAAATGACAGTTCGGATATCATATATCTGGGTGGAAAAGATTATACAATGAACGATTATGTGATAGAAGAAATGATGTATGAAGCGATGCAATTTTCAGAGGTTATGCCCGGGGAAACCGGTTCGGGGGTAATGCTTGCAGATTCTTCTTCTCTGCAGTATGTGTTGAATACGGAGGAAGAAGTGGAATTTGAATCAATGGAGTGTACGATTTATATCTGCAAAAGAATAGAAGCTGACGAATGGGGCAGAACGGGAGAGACAATTGCCGAGATTCCGTATAGTTATACGGCAAAATAGACTCTGTATATTTCGGTAAAACTTGTTTGTATTTTGAATAAAGAGAAAGGAATGGATAAATAATGAGGAATAGAATAAGCAGAAGCGTGATAACAATGATTCTCATTCTGGCAATGGCAGTAATGGGAGGGTGCGCATCTTCCGGCAGTGAAGAAGAAAAAACGGCCGATAACGGAGCAAAAGAAGCGGAAGAATCCGGGAATGAATCGAAAAAAGAAGAGAAGAAAGGAATGGATATTCATGCTGAAATAAAAGAGCAGGCGCTTATCGAGCAGGATGGGGTGAAAATTACGGCAACCGGCATTGGCAGCGACGACGAAGATGCTTTTTACATTAATATAAAAGCGGAAAATGATACGGAAAATACATTTGAAATGAGGGGCGGCTGCACGTTAGTAAATGGAATTGTTATGACGGATGATTTGTGGGTGCATGATACGATCGTACCAGGAGAGACGGAGTTCGAGCTGACAATAGAGAATCCGGTGTTAAAATATCTGGATTTGGGAGAAATCGGGGAAATTAAAATCTATTCTGCCAGGCTGTTTGAAGCGGAAGAGTATGAATCGGAAGATGGAGAGATGTATTACAAGCTAAAAGAGGGCGCGGAAAATAATCCATTTGCCAGGATAGAAGAGATTACGATACAGACTTCTGCTTATGATGAGATGAAGACAGCTCTGCCGCAGGGTGAAGAACTATATAATGAAAACGGAGTGCAGGTTCTTCGCGCAGAGCTGAGCGAAGAAGCGAAAGAGGACGGATATCTTGATATGATTATCCTGAAGAATGAAAGCAGTGACAGCGTTTTTCTTGGCTCATACGAGGGAGCCGTTAACGATTATGCACTGGGAGTAATGGGAGGAAACGATCTGATACGCTCTTCTACAACACCTCAAGGGGGGTGCGCAGTTGAAATGCCGTCGGCAGAAAGCTGGTCTTCTTGTCTGCAGAATGCTATGGCTACAGAGGAAGAAGTGGAGATAGAATCAGCGGAATGTACAATCAGTGTTCAAAAGTTGGTATTGGATGAGGAATACGGCATATGGTCTGATGAGAAGATCGCCGAGATTCCGTATAGTTATACCGCCGAATAATTCATAGGCTCAAATTAAAGAAAGAATTAGTTAAGGATTATATCAGGAAAGTGCTGCATACAATTATAATGTGTGCAGCTTTTTTCATCGCCGGTAAACAATAACAGTTCTCACGTCTCCTGCTCAGGCTTGCAAACTACAGAATAGGGAGCAGGAGACGTGAGAACTGTTGCTACAAACGTCGTAAAAAGGCAATTTTTGCTGTACTTTTTAGTTTCGGCGTATTATAATTGATTTGTGTTGAGATTTTTATGAGGAGCAGGATAGATGAGAAAGAAAGAGCAAGGGAAAAAGTCTCCTTTCCGTCGTAAGCGTCAGTCTGGGGATGAAGAGGAATTTCAGATTATCCGGGACGATGAATTATTTGAAGACGTGGCTGATTACGAGGGTGACCCGGAAGAAGATGAGGAATTTCTGGAACGGGAAGAAGACGATGAAGAGCCGGAAACGGAGGCAGAGCCCGATGAGGGTGATGACGACTCTGAGTCCCGGATAAAGAAACAGTCTGATAAAGAGGAAGAAGAGTCTGGCTCAGAAGATGGAACAGCGGAGGGAAATTCTGAATTGGAGCATTCAGAAGAACCAGAGCAGAGTGTGAAACGAAGGCCGTCTGATAAAGCGAAGAGAGCAGAGAAGAGGCGAAGGAAGAAGAAATCGGAGACGTCAGGACGAGAAGAGGATTTAGAGGAGTCCATAGAGGAAGGCGATGCAGATGGCGGGAAATCAGAATATGCCGATGATTTGGAAGAAGGTTCAGGAACGGATATAGCGGATGACAGAACGGAAGAGGATTCAGACGAAGAGCCGGAAGATTTTGAAGAGGATGAGTTGACAGAGATGAATATGGAAGAAGAGGAAGACGATGAGGACAGGGAGCCTACGCCGGCAGAGATAGCGCTTAAGAAGCACCGCCGGAGAAAGAGGATTTTGATTGGAGTATTCTCTTTTATAGGAGTGATAGCGGCGGCATATCTTGGCGTGTCAGCATTTTTTAACAGTCATTTCTATTATAATACGAATATAAACGGCACTGATTTTTCTCTGAAAACTGTTTCTCAGGTTCAGGATTATATGGAGGGCGAAGTTGCCGGTTATAGTCTGACTCTTGATGAACAGGGAGGAAAGAAAGAAACCATACAGGGAACGGATATTTCACTGAAGTATGTGAGAGATGATTCGGTTGATAAATTGCTTGAGCAGCAGAATCCCTTTTTGTGGGTAACTGCATTTTGGGATAAGCCTGAGATTGTGGCGGCTGTCGGTGTGGAATTTGATACTGAGAAATTGAATGGGAAGCTTGGAGAGCTGACGTGTATGAAGCCGGAGGAACAGGTGCCGTCTGTTTCAGCGAAGCCGGAATTTACAGGAACACAGTTTGAGATTAAGGCAGAGGAGATTGGCTCTCAGATAGATAACGAGAAGTTTAAAGCGGCTGTGAGCGAAGCGATTAGTGAATTTCTTCCTGAGTTAAATCTTAAGGAAGCAGGATGTTATATTCCGCCGCAATATACGTCGGAGTCCCCGGAAGTAGCCCAGGCGAGGGATGCGATGAACAGCTATCTTGGAGCGAATATTACGCTGGATTTCACTCCTTATACGGAAGTGGTGGATGCTTCTGTGATTTCCCAGTGGATTAGTGTGGACGAGAATATGCAGGTTACCTTTAACCAGGATGCGG
>CAOKJI010000083.1 GCA_948468495.1 uncultured Dorea sp.
GCCGATTTTAATGATTACGAAGGTTTAAAGGAGCTGGTAGAACGGTATTCCGGTGAAATTGCAGGAATTATTTCCATGCCTTATAATCATATTTCCCATTATGATAATGTACTGCCTGATGAAGATTATTGGAAAAAGGTGAGAAAGCTATGTGATGAGAACGGAATCCTGCTGATTATGGATGATGTAAGAGCAGGCTTTCGCATGGATATTGCCGGTTCCGACCATTATTTTGGAATTAAGGCGGATTTGCTGACATTGGGGAAGGCAATTGCAAACGGATGGAATATGTCGGCCCTTGTGGGGCAGAAGAAATGGAAGTCCGCAGTGGAGGACATGAATTATACAGGAAGTTACTGGCTCTCGGCGGTTCCCTTTGCAGCGTCGGTTGCAACGCTTCGCAAAATGAAGGAAATCAATGCTGTCCGAATCATGCAGGATATTGGCGATGAACTGACCAAGGGGTTAAGAGAAGTTGCGGATGTAAACGGCGTACGCTTAAGTACGACAGGGTTATCGTCTTTGTTTAAAATTATTTTAAAGGACCCGAACGAATCTCTGATTCCGCATCAGGAGTGGGTCGGGGAAATGGTAAGGAGAGGCGTGTACATATCCCATTTTCACAACATGTTTACGAATACGATGATAACAAAGGAAGACCTGCAGTATACTTTTGATGCCGCGGACGAGGCCTTGAAAATGATTATTAAGAAGTATCCGGAAATTCTGATAAAATAACGAGTTTTGAAGTACAGAAAGATATACGCCCTGAAAGCAGTGAGCTTTCAGGGCGTATATTCTTGTAATGAGACAGGAAGGAGCCTGCTATTAAAAATCTATTAATTGCCGGTAGGTATGTATGGACGGATTGCTCCGGCTACATTGCTGATTGGCATGGTCTGAAGCCAGATTCTTCCAGGACCGGTAATAACCGTATTGAACAGCCCTTCGCCGCCGAACAGGATATTCTTCATGCCGGGAACAGACTGAATATCCATGTTGCAGGTTGCCTCCATAGCTGCCAGATGTCCGGTGTCAATGATTATCTGCTGGCCGGGCTGCAGGTTGTATTCGATTATATGACCGTCAAACTCAGCAAAGGCGATACCCTGTCCGCTAAGCTTCTGCATGATGAATCCCTCGCCGCCGAATAATCCAGCACCTACTTTTTTGCGGAAATGTACAGAGAGAGTTACGCCTTCTTCGCTGGCAAGAAAGGCTTTCTTCTGGAAAATCATGTCATTGCCCGGAGTAATGTGGAATGCCCGGATGGAACCGGGGAAGCTGGAAGCGAATGCAATCATGCCGGTGCCGCCTTGCGCGGTGTAGATATTCTGGAACATCTTCTCGCCGGAAAAGGCCCGGCCAACCGCTTTTCCGAGACCGCCGCCGCTGGTGGTTTCCATCTTCATATTCGGGGACATCCAGGACATGGCGCCGCCTTCTGTAATCATCCTTTCTCCGGATTCCAGTTCGCAGATAACGACTGGTAAAGTTTCGCCTTGAATTTGATATTTCATAAGGGTACCTCTTTCGTTTTTCTTTTATTATAGTATATTTGATGTGCATAGTAAATTGAAAAAACTAAATAAAGATGGCTTTTCATATGAATTAGTTACATTTTGCAGGCCAGAGCAGGCGGCGTGGCTGAATGGTTATATTAAGTTTAATTTTTATGTGCAGAGGGGGTACATGAACGGGATATTTTGTGCTATACTAGACCATGTTTGAAAATTCATTTTTCGTTTCACGTGATATCATTTGAGAAGGAGTTATGAGTATGGATTTGTTGATGATTAAGGATTTATACAGGAATCAGGAAGAATATCTGGACAGGAAGATTACCGTAGGAGGATGGGTGCGGAGCATCCGGGATTCTAAGACCTTTGGTTTCATTGTGGTGAATGACGGGACATATTTTCAGCCGCTGCAGGTGGTATACAGCGATAAGCTGGAGAATTTTGCAGAGATTTCCAGACTGAATGTGGGAGCTGCGATTATCGTTGCCGGAACATTAGTTGCTACGCCGAATGCGAAGCAGCCCTTTGAGATTCAGGCGGACGAGGTGACGGTGGAAGGCGCGTCCGCGCCGGATTATCCGTTGCAGAAGAAGCGTCATGGCTTTGAATATCTTCGGACGATTACACATTTGCGTCCAAGAACGAATACCTTCCAGGCGGTATTCCGGGTCCGTTCGCTGGCGGCTTTCGCATTTCATAAGTTTTTCCAGGAGAGGGGATTTGTGTATGTGCATACTCCGCTGATTACGGCAAGCGACTGTGAGGGTGCGGGAGAGATGTTCCGGGTAACGACGCTGGATATGGATAACCTGCCGAAGAAGGAGAACGGAAGTATTGATTATGCGCAGGATTTCTTCGGGAAGGAGACCAGTCTTACGGTCAGCGGTCAGTTGAACGGGGAGACCTACGCGCAGGCGTTCCGTAATATTTACACCTTCGGACCTACCTTCCGGGCGGAAAATTCCAACACCACCCGTCATGCGGCGGAGTTCTGGATGATTGAGCCGGAGATGGCCTTTGCCGATTTGAATGATAATATGGAAATCGCAGAAGCTATGCTGAAATATGTCATTCGTTATGTGATGGAAGAAGCGCCGGAGGAGATGAACTTTTTCAATTCCTTTGTGGACAAGGGTCTCCTTGCAAGACTTGAGAATGTAGCTTCCTCAGAATTTGCAAGAATCACCTATACAGAGGCAGTGGAACTTTTGGAGAAGAATAACGACAAATTTGAGTATAAGGTGTCCTGGGGCGCCGACCTTCAGACGGAGCATGAGCGTTACTTGACGGAAGAAGTGTTCAAGCGTCCGGTATTCGTGACGGATTATCCGAAGGATATCAAAGCATTTTATATGAAGATGAACGATGACAATAAGACTGTGGCGGCAGTAGACTGCCTGGTGCCGGGAATCGGAGAGATTATCGGCGGCAGTCAGAGGGAAGACAACTATGAAAAGCTCGAAAAGCGCATGAAAGAACTGGGGCTTAAGACCAAAGACTATCAGTTCTATATGGATTTGCGCAAATACGGCTCCACGAGGCACTCAGGCTTCGGATTAGGCTTCGAGCGCTGCATCATGTACCTGACCGGAATGAGCAACATCCGCGACGTCATCCCGTTCCCGCGTACTGTAAATAACTGTGATTTGTAAATATGAAATGTGCGCTGCCGGGTTTTGTGCAGAAAGGCTGCCGCGAACACGTTACAGTTCAGAGGCTGTCTGGCTTGTTGTGGCCCCCTGAACTGCGAAAACCTCGGGAAACTACATCCAGATAAGGAGGGACAGTATGAATATATTGGTAGTAGACGACGAGAAGGAGATTGCAGATGTGATTGAGTTGTATCTTCAGAATGATCAGTATTCCGTATTTAAGTATTATACCGGTCAGGAAGCCCTTGACTGTATCAGGGATAAGAAGATTGATCTTGCAATTCTGGATGTAATGCTTCCGGATATAGACGGCTTCCAGATTCTGAAGAAAATTCGGGAGAAATACACCTTCCCGGTCATTATGCTGACGGCAAAGACGGAGTACATGGATAAGATAACCGGGCTAACGATGGGGGCGGATGATTATATTCCGAAGCCGTTCAATCCTCTGGAGATGATTGCCAGAGTGAAAGCCCAGCTTCGTCGTTATACCCAGTATAACGACGGTGGTAAGGATGCGGGGGATGTGATTGATTTTGGCGGGCTGTTTTTGAACCGCACTTCCCATGAATGTGTCTATAACGAGGTTTCCCTGACTTTAACGCCCATTGAATTTGACATTTTGTGGCTGTTATGTGAGAATCGGGGAAAGGTAATCAGTTCGGAAGAGCTGTTTGAGAAGGTTTGGAATGAGAAGTATTACAAGAACAGTAATAATACGGTTATGGTGCATATCCGGCACCTAAGGGAGAAACTGAGCGCTCCCACCGGTACCTCTGACTTTATCAAGACCGTATGGGGAGTAGGGTATAAGGTTGAAGAATAGTTATCGTAAACTAAAATTTAGCATTTTATTACAGACGGTGCTGATTACGGCTCTGACTGTATTGGTTGGCGGTTTTCTTCTGAATTATGTTATAGACGGGATTTATAATGATTCTTTTGCGACGACGTTTGTAGAATTTTTAGAATCCCTTCACATGGAAGAAAAAACCGCCATTGATTTATATTGGAAGCTCATCGGGAATAATAAGATATTTTTTATGATTGTAGGATTCCTGTTGCTTTTTGCGCTGTTTTTCTATATCGCCCTGTCACAGATGACCAGGTATTTAGATCAGGTGGGGGATGGAATCGAGAATATTCTGTCGGAGTCTACGGAGCCGATACATCTGATTACAGAGCTCAAGCCGATTGAGATTCGTTTAAATGAGATTAAGGCAACGCTCAAGCGGCAGGATTTGGAAGCAATTGAAAGCGAGCGGCGCAAGAATGACATGGTACTATTTCTGGCCCATGATTTGAAGACGCCGCTCACTTCGGTGGTGGCATATCTGACGATGCTTGACAGTCATCCGGATATGCCGGTGGAGGAGAGAGCCAAATATACGCATATTTCACTTGAGAAAGCAGTTCGGCTTGGGGAATTGATTAATGAATTTTTTGATATTACGAAGTTCAGTCTGCAGGAATTTGAACTGGAACCGGTAGAATTGAATCTCTCTATGATGCTGGAGCAGATTGCAGATGAACTTTATGGCGTTTTGCAGGAGAAACGGCTGACTTGTGAGGTGCAGGCGGATGAGAATCTGGAAGTTGAGGGCGACCCGGATAAATTGGCCCGGGTATTTGACAATCTCCTGAGGAATGCAATCGCCTATTGCTATGAGAATACAACGATTGGCATTGACGCTCATATGAAACGGGGCGATGTGGAAATTATTTTCCGCAACGAGGGAAAAAAGATTCCGGGAGCCAAACTGCAGACCATATTTGAGAAATTTTACAGGCTGGATGATTCCCGCTCCACAGAAACCGGCGGCGCGGGACTGGGACTGGCGATAGCCAGAGAGATTGTAGAACTTCATGGGGGGCGTATTATTGCTAAGAGTGATGAGGAAAAGACGCAGTTTGTGGTAACACTGCCGTCGAAGAATAAGCAGGAAGAAGGATTAGAACATGAAGTTCATACACATAGCAGACGTACATTTAGGGGCAAAACCGGACGCAGGAAGGGCATACAGCGCAAATCGGGAAAGTGAGATATGGGATGCTTTTCGGAATGTTATACGGATTTGTGAAGAGGAGCAGACAGAGCTGCTTTTGATTGCGGGAGATTTGTTCCACAGACAGCCGCTTCTCAGAGAATTGAAAGAAGTGAATTATTTGTTTGGCTCGCTCTCAAAGACTCAGGTAGTGCTTGCGGCGGGAAATCATGATTATATTAAGAAGAATTCGTATTACCGTACATTTGTCTGGAATCCCAACGTACATATGATTTTAAGCAGCGAAATCAGTCATATAGAGCTGGAGGAACTCGATACGGCCATTTATGGTCTCAGTTATTATGAGAAGGAGAAAAGCGAGCCGCTGTATGAGAAGATTCAAATTAAGGATAACTGCAGCTATCGTATCCTGCTTGCACATGGAGGGGATGAGAAACATCTGCCTTTTCGTAAAAGGTATGTGGAGGAGGCGGGATTTGATTATGTGGCGTTGGGGCACATTCATAAGCCTCAGGAACTGAGTCCGAATCGAATGATTTATGCGGGCGCTTTAGAGCCGATTGATAAGAATGATACGGGGAGACATGGATTGATAAAGGGAAGCCTGAAGAACTCCGGCTGCAGGACAGAATTTGTGCCTATGGCTTTTAGAGAGTATATTCATATGGATATCGAAGTTTCGGAAGACATGACGGGTTATGCTTTGCGGACACAGATTGAGCAAGAGATTCAGAAACAAGGGGTTCAGAATTTATACCGGGTAATCCTGAAAGGATTCAAGGATCCGGAAGTACAGTTTGACTTATACCATATGGATACTTTTGGGAATATTGTGGGAATTGTGGACGATACAATTCCTGCATTTGACTTTCTTAAGCTGCTTGCTAATAATAGGGATAATCTGATGGGAAAATATATTGAACGTTTTGGAGACGCGGAACTTACCAGCGTGGAATATCAGGCGTTATGCGAAGGGGTCAGAGCGCTTTTAGAGACGAAGAGGGGATAAATGATGCGGCTGCTTGAGTTAGATATTAAGAATTTTGGCAAATTTCATAACAGGAATATTGAGCTTTATGACGGACTGCATCTGGTATACGGGGAGAATGAATCGGGGAAATCTACGATACATACGTTTATCAGGGCGATGCTGTTTGGACTGGAGAGAAAAAGGGGAAGAGGGTCGGCAAACGACACATTTTCCAGATATGAGCCATGGGATAATGAGAATTATTATGCAGGAGGACTCCAGTTTGAGTGCGGCGGCAAACGATTCTCTCTGCAGCGGAATTTCGATAAATATTCAAAGAAAGCTTCGCTGGTTTGTGTGACGGACGGGGAACAGATGTCGGTGGAAGACGGTGATTTGGACATGCTTCTTGACGGTCTTAGCTCATCTTCTTATGAAAATACGCTGTATATTGGACAGCTTCATGCGCCGACCAGTCAGGAACTGGCGTCGGAGCTTAAGAATTATGCGGCCAGTTATTATGTGGCGGGAGACAGCGAGATTAATCTTGCCGCTGCAATAGAGAATCTATTTACCAAAAAGAAGGCTGTTGACAAAGAAATAAAGAAAGCGATTCATGAAAAACAGAAGAAGAGGGAATCTATCGGGCAGGAAGCCTCCTACGTATGGAGAGATATTCACCATATGGATGATAAAATAGAATCAATCAAAAAAGAGCTGGAGCTTCGTGAAGTGAAGGAAGAAGAGAGTCCCAGGGAGAAGGAATTGGAGAATGAGTGGGTGAAAAAACGGTTTACGGATGCTCTGCGGCCAGCAAAATGGCGAATCCATCCTTTTGAGATTATTGGGA
>CAOKJI010000084.1 GCA_948468495.1 uncultured Dorea sp.
TGGTTATTGTATCCGCAAATGTAATTGTATTCTTCATCAACCGCCGCTACGACAGACAGGCAAAGACTGCAAATGCCGAACTGAGCAGACAATTATCCGGAACCTCCAGAAAAACTGCCAGAGAACCTGCGGCCGCAGACACTTTTACGAAATCTGCCCATACATCCGCACCCTTAAAACCTTCAATTCAGAATCAAGGAGACGACGAAATGGAAACCTATCGTGAATTAAACAGCATTACAGAAGCCGGTGGTGTTGTATTATTTGGCTCCAACACCTTTGCATCCCTGCCAGTAGGAGAACTGGTGCAGGCCTTCCGGATTACCGAGCCCATCTATAACCGAAGCATCAGGAATGTACGCATTGACCATATTGAAAGCTACTTAAAGGTATGCTTGTATGACTTAAATCCACGTAAGATTTTTGTAAATATGGGAGATATTGATATACTGGATGAACGGGTAGATGTCGACAATTTTATCGCCAAATATGAATGGCTGCTTTATATGATACACACTAAGACGCAGGCGTCTATATATATCGTACCGATTGTCTCAGACTGCCAGACTGCATTTGAGATTAACCAGAGACTGAAAACTCTGGCCGCGCAGACCGGCTGTAAATATGTTGACGTGTCAGGCGTACTGGAAGCCAGACGTCCTACGCTGCGGCTCTTTGAATTACTGAAGGTGCATATGCGCAACCATCCCATCAATTTCGCCGATGCAATGGAAGTTGGTAATCTCAATAACCGGGAGCTGGAGGATATGCCCAATGACGGCCATACTTCGCCCGAACCAGGAGTTGGAAGAACTCCAGTTTATGTAAAGCATTAGTACAGCTTAAACAACCACATGTTTCGCTGGCCTGCTTCCACGATAGCGCATAGATACGATACACAGAGGGAAACCAACGGCAAATAAAGCATTGATACTTTAAATTCTTTCCTCTATAATAGTATCAGATATCCGGCTTAATTCCAAAATAATCCATACAAATTTAATATATCATAATGATAGTACAAGAGCCGCGTCATATGCCATTTCAAAAGTCACATCAAAAAGGAGGACTCTAAAATGTCTGGAAGACAGGTAAAATTACAGCAGGCAGAAAAGGGCAGTATTCTGTACCACTATACCAAAAGCAACGGCGTCAACGGTATTTTGAGCCATAATTGCTTTTGGGCAACGAAGAGCGATTTCTTAAACGACCCCAATGAATTTTCCCATATTCAGGGAATCATAGACGAAATTTGTCGGGAAAATATAAAAACTCCGGAATTAAAAGAAATGTTCCTCCAGGATTCCATTTACGCCGAAAGGGAAAAGAAGCGGGAATATTTTGTGCTTTCTTTCTCAAAATGCCGGGACAGTATCACCATGTGGTCAGAATTTGCCAACAAGACCGGTTACAACATCGGCTTCCGAAGCGACGACATTATTGCAAGAATCGAAGAAGCCGCTGAAATCGCCTATCATGGGCTTGTCGTTTATAATACCAAACAACAGATGCAGTTAATCCGAAAAAATATCTGCAATTACCTGCCAAACCTCCTTCGGATGCCATTAGACGACATTCTGGAGCTCGGAAGCAAAAACCGCCAGGATGAGACCTATCAGAAAGCCTGCCGGAAATTTCAGCGGACCGTAGAAGTCTACGCTATGTTCTTCAAACATGAAGGCTTTGCTGAAGAACAGGAGTATCGCTTTATCTTCAAAAGACAGAAGGATACTATAGTACAATTCCGCGCAAAAGACGGCTTCATGCTTCCCTATATCGAGATTCCCTTAACCGAGGAGAACCTGCCCATTGAAGAAATCATGGTAGCGCCCCAGAACCATATTGATCTTGCGAAAAGCGGCATGGAATATATGCTGCGCACGAAAGGGTACAAAGCGAACGTATCTTTGTCTAATATAAAGCTGAGATATTAACAGTGAACTACAAATTTAAGCCGGGCGGACACATCCCTCTTAGAGATATGTCCGCCCGGCCTTTGAATTAACGCTATCACCCCACCATGGCCATTCGGCTGTTTCATAGCGTATATTTTTCAATGATACACTCATGCGTGTCTTTCTTTTTGTCATAATTCAACGCCACAAGAAGAATATCCCCAGTATAGCTTTTGACCCAGTCAGCATAGCCCTTTTCCTTAATCTGCCGGATTGCCCCTTCTGCTGACTGATTCCATTTCAATTCAATAAGCAACGCAGGACAATCCGCATTTTTCAGAGGCAGATAAACTACGTCCGCAAATCCCCTTCCGCTTGGCAATTCTCTAATCGGCTTGGCATAATATATTCGCGTAGCAAAATAAGCGGCATAGAGCGCGCATGCCAATGAATTTTCATCATTATATTGAAGAATCGAAGACATATCTTTACGCGCGGCTGCTACTCCCTTTGCCACCGCATCCGCATCCATTTTCCAGGTACTTTTTAAAAGTTCCTCCGAGCGGTTCAGCGCTTCCATGAGTTCTCCCCAGCCGCCGACTTTTACGGCCCTTATAAACTCCTGTTCAATCTCCTGATTTGGTATAAATACCTGCTCCGTCTGTTCATCATAAGTCAGATATCCGAGATGAACAAGAAGGGTTAGTACATCATCTTTCATACGAAATGTAGTCATATCATTCTGAAACATTGTCGGATCAACTTTACACTGCCCACCTCCCAGCATCTCCACCACCGCTTCCTTAAGACCATCAAAATTCCGCTCAATATAAACCTTCAACGCCTCATAAGTCTCTGTACCCGTCCAATAACTCTTAAATCTTTTCCAGGTTAACGCGTCCACAACAGATTTCGGATTGTAAATATGAAATTCTCCCATCTGGTATCCATCATACCATTTCTTCATCTCCGTAAAATTCACATGATATTTTTCACACTGTTCCTGTACCTCTTTTTCCGTAAATCCAAAATATTCGCCAAGATTTTTCGGATCGGTCACAGAGTATTCGTCAAATATATTTATCGCAGAATGCTCCCCATATTTCTTTATTGGAAGAATCCCTGTCATATAAGCCAATTCTACATATTCGGAGCCTTTGAACAACCCTCTTAGAAAATCAAGATACTTTTTTTGTATTTCTGTATTTTCTTTTGCCAGCCGAAACACACAATCCCACTCATCAATAATAAAAACAAATCCCTCTCCCGTACGGGCATAAATCTGCTCCAAAACACCAGGCAGTCCATATTGGTCATACTTACAGTCAAAATATCCGCGAAATGATTCTTCCAGCTCCCTAATAATCACATCCTGAATTTTCCCTATAAAAATTGGAACATGAGATTCATCAAACAGAAACCTCTGCACATCGAATCGAATTACGTTATGTTGATTCAGATTCGCTTTATATGCCTCTATTCGTTTCGCTTCCTCCTGCCCTTTGGAAGATTCGCCCATGTTCTCAAGAGACACCTTCAAACCTGCAAATAATCCGCTGGAATCGCAGCCTTTACTGTAATACGCCGTAAGCATATCGGCAGCCATTGATTTTCCAAAACGCCGCGGACGGCTGAGGCATATATTCTTCCGCTGGGTTTTCAGAACGCTGTTTGTATAATGAATTAATTCACTTTTATCCAGATAAATCTGAGAACTCACTGCCTCCTGAAACTGCAAATTCCCAGGATTCACATAAATGCCCATAGTTCCACTCCTCTTTCTGCAAATTTGAAGTAATAATGCAATTCATTTAAATTTCCTCATTTTTATACAATTCATAATAATCTGAGTCTATACGGTCCATCATCTGGACAAACCATTTTTTTGCATCATCAAGCGCCTTATTGTAAATAATCGGAGCCATTTTCCGCTCAAATAATTCCAGTAACTGCATCTGCTCAATCATTCCAATCTCTTCTCCCCGTTCATCCAGATAGAATGCCTGAATCTCAGCGCTTAACTGCTTCTTCTGTGCATCAGACAATTGGATTTGTGATAAATGCTCTCTTCTTCTCATCTATTTCCACCCTATTCCACGAAATTACACTACAGCCTGGACCTCGTAATTACAATACTTCCAACCGAACAGCGATTATTCTCTACAGAGCATCCTTGGGACAATTTCTTACACATTCAAAGCACAGAATACACTCCGTTCCATTCTTCCGCTTCCTAGAATTATCCGTTACGTCTACATCCATTGGACATACGCGTTTGCACTTACCGCAAGATACACATTTGTCTGTATCGCACTGAACCCTGAGCAGAGAAAAATAACTCATCGGCTTAAGAAATACGGTGATTGGACAGATGTATTTACAAAAAGCTCTGTTATCTTTGAAAAGATATGCCAACCCAATACCAACCGCATAATATAGCAGATTTCCTATTATAAATGCCCAGAGCATGATTCTTTCTATATTACCCACATGAGCCAAAAAAAGAAACGCGACAAATACGAGAGATAGCAAAAATACAAGATACCTCACCCATCCAATCCTCTTTCGCGGCTGCTCTGGCACCTTGTATGGAAGAAAGTCCAGCACCATCGCCGTCCAGCAGGCATAACCGCACCATCCTCTTCCAAATACCAGCGGCCCAAATATCTTGGCAACCGCATAATGAATGGTTGCCGCCTCAAATACTCCCGTAAACAAATAGTACCAAAAACCTTCTATCTGCATATTTTCATTGCAAATCAGTCCCAGATAAACCAGCATATATAATCCGACCAAAAGCTGGGTTATCCGCCTGGCATGTTTATAATTCTTTATAAACAGGAAAATACCTAATGCAATAGAGACTCCGATATAACTAAAATTGAACAGATAAAACAAGTTATCCTTTGTCAACCAGAGTACAATCGCTACTGTTTCAAATATTGCCAGCAGCATTGCCGGCAATAGATATTTCTTCATCTCGCTCCTCCCTGACAATCTGATTTATCATCTGTAAAAAGTTTAATGATGCAACATGATACTACTCCATCATTACTTTAATTCAAAAATTGACGCAGCACAGTCATCAGAAGTTCCATGTCAAGCGGCTTGGCAATGTGAGCATTCATGCCGCTCTTGAGCGCCGCTTCTTTATCCTCTTCCATAGCATTAGCAGTCATAGCAATGATTGGAAGAATTTTCGCATCCTTACGGCGCATTGCCCTGATTGCTTTTGTAGCCTCGTATCCATTCATAACTGGCATCTGCACATCCATCAACACAGCGTCATAGTAACCTTCCGAAGACCTTTCTACCATAGAGACCGCATCGGTTCCGTCCGGCGCAGATTCAACCATGAATCCGGCTTCTTCCAGAATCACTTCTGCGATTTCCCGGTTCAGCTCGTTATCCTCCACCAAAAGAAGCCTCTTTCCGCTGTAATCGACCTGCGTCCAGACAACCTCTGCCTCCGTCTGCTTCGGCTCGCCAATGTTATTTGCCGCCAGCAGCGCCGCCTTTAAATCTGACATAAAAAGAGGTTTTGCACAAAATGCCGTTATACCGGTCTCTCTTGCCTCTTCTTCAATATCTGACCAGTCATAAGCGGTAAGGATGATAATCGGCGCATCCGGCCCTACGACGCTGCGAATCCTTCTTGCAGTTTCAATTCCGCTAATTTCCGGCATCTGCCAGTCAATAATGTAGGTATGATAAGGTTCTCCTTCTTCATAAGCGGATTTGGCATGGTATACGGCTTCTCTGCCGGAAGTGGTCCATTCAGGATGCAGTCCAATGCTCTTTAGCATTTTGCTCACGCTGTCGCAAACGTTAAAATCATCATCCACAACCAGAGCGCGCAGCCCTTCCAGTTCCTTGATTTGTTCTGCATTTTTCTCGATATCCTGAAGCTGCAGAGGAATCTTTACCGTAAAAGCGCTTCCTTTTCCGACTTCGCTTTCTACTGTGATTTCTCCTCCCATCATATCAATGATACTCTTCGTTATAGCCATACCAAGTCCGGCGCCCTGTATGCCGCTTCTTGTGGCGGTCGATTCCCTCTCAAAAGGCTCAAAAATGTGTTCTACGAACTCTTTGGACATGCCGATTCCGTTATCCTTAATCACAAAGACAAAATCTCCCCAGCCATGCTTAAAGGTAGTCTGCTGCGTAATACGGAAAGCCACCGTTCCGCCTGCCGGCGTGTATTTAATGGCGTTGCTCATCAAATTGATAAAAATCTGATTCAGCTTCAGCGGATCTGCAATCACATCCTCGTTGGCTACTTCAAAGGTATCAATAAACATTTCCAACTGCTTGGATTTTACCTGCGGCTGGATAATATTTACCAGATTATGGATTAACTCCGGAATATTACACTCCTGATTATGAATCTGCAGCTTTCCGCTCTCAATACGGCTCATGTCCAAAATATCGTTAATCAGACCCAGCAGATGATTACTGGAAGAAAGAATCTTCTGCAGGCAGTCCCTCACCTGGTCTGTATGCTCTAAATGGCTGGCCGCAATCGTAGCAAATCCGATAATAGCATTCATAGGAGTCCGTATATCATGGCTCATGTTAGACAGGAAGGTCGTCTTTGCCTGATTGGCATGCTGCGCCTGCATCAGAGCGTCCTGCAGAGCCTGCGTCTGTTCACGCTGCTTTCGGACTTGTTCTGTGATATCTCTGGATACCACCATAGCAATCAAATCGCCGGTGTTCTCGTCGCAAGTCATAAAGAAGGACTGACGAACGCACATGGGCGCCCTCTTATCCATTCCTCCCCAGTAGTCTACATCTACCTCCATATTCCCCTGTTCATACTGACTTTTCAGATAATCTACATTTACTGTTCTGGAATAATCCTCCTGTGATTCGGGCAGTACGAACTGCTTCCATTTCTCAAAACATACGGAAACCTTACATGGCGCAGACAGCCCCGCGTGTTTTAACAGGGAGATTTCTCTGCCGTCGGCCAAACGGGTAATATCCTGCTCAATCCAATCCTTTGTCAGATTACACTCAAAGGCGCTGAAAGAATTGGACATAATCGCAATTTTATACTGACGTTCTTTCCGGTTCAATACCGCCC
>CAOKJI010000085.1 GCA_948468495.1 uncultured Dorea sp.
CAAACCGTTTTCTTATGGAAGACGGGAATTTGGATGACAAAGAAAAGAAGTTTTTTTCATCTGTGGATGTGAACATGGACGAAACGACGGCAACGATGGCGCTTCACCAGTTATCCATCTATTTATCCCGATATTACGGAAAAAAGGTAATTATTCTGTTGGATGAGTACGATACGCCGATGCAGGAAGCCTATGTAAACGGGTATTGGGATGAATTGGCTTCCTTTACCAGAAGTATGTTTAACGCGGCATTTAAAACAAATGTTTGCCTGGAGCGGGCAATGATGACAGGGATTACCAGGGTAAGCAAAGAGTCCATATTTTCTGATTTGAATAATCTGGAAGTGGTTACTGCCACTTCCGACAAGTATGCGGATTGTTTCGGCTTTTGTGAAGATGAAGTTTTTGCCGCCCTGGCTGAATATGGTTTATCTGAAAAGAAGCAGGAAGTGAAAACATGGTATGACGGGTTTGTATTTGGCGGGCAAAAAGATATCTATAATCCATGGTCGATTCTGAATTACCTGGATAAAAAGAAGACAGGGACATATTGGGCAAACTCCAGTTCCAATCATTTGGCAGGTAAACTGATTCGGGAAGGGAGCCAAAATCTGAAGAGGGATTTTGAGTGTCTTTTGCGGGGAAAATCAATCATTATGGAATTGGATGAACAGATTGTTTATGATCAGTTAGGCGATGATGAACAGGCGATATGGAGCCTTTTGCTTGCCAGCGGCTATTTAAAGGTGAAAGATTTGAAGACCTATGCGACAGAATTTGGAGAATGGAAGCAGGAATATGAGCTGGAATTGACGAATTTTGAAGTAGGGGCAATGTTCCGCCACATGATAAGAAAATGGTTCAGCCGCGCGGCGGGAGGGTATAACGATTTTATCAAAGCATTGCTGCTTGATGATGTAAAAGGTATGAACATATATATAAATAAAGTGGCAATGACTACGTTTAGTTATTTTGATACCGGAAAGAACCCCTCAGAAGAAGCGCCCGAACGCTTCTATCATGGTTTTGTTTTAGGCTTGATGGTAGAGCTTGCAGATCGCTATGTATTGGCCTCTAACCGGGAAAGTGGATTTGGGCGTTATGATGTAATGCTGGAACCAAGAAAACCGGGAGACGCCGGAATTATTATAGAGTTTAAGGTACAGGATAATTCGGAAGAAAAAGAACTTTCTGAAACGGCAAACGCGGCGCTGAGACAGATTGAAGAAAAGAAATATGCAACAATGCTGATAGAGAAGGGCGTTACAAAAGAAAAAATCAGGATCTATGGTTTTGCTTTTTGCGGTAAGCGGGTATTGATTGAAAGAGGGTAAAGGAATTTCTCATATCAGATTATCACAGATTTTTATATAATTCAAGAAAAGGAGGTCAGATGAAAATGAAACAGGAAGAATATTGGAACCGTGTATCAGAAAAAAAGGGAATTTACTACGCCCTTTCAGGCCGGGGAATTTTCAAAATATGTGAAAAGGGATAATAGTATTCTTGATGTAGGCTGTGGATATGGAAGAACGCTTGGCGAACTGTATTATAACGGCTATCGCAACCTGATTGGCATTGATTTTTCAAAAGGTATGATAGCAAGGGGAAAACAGCAGTTTCCGTATCTTGATTTACGTGTAAAAGACGACGCTAAAATATCCCTGCCGGACGCAAGTATTGACGCCGTAATTCTCTTTGCAGTTTTAACCTGCATACGGACAAATGAAGGGCAGGAGCAGCTATTATCGGAAATTAAACGGATATTGAAACCGCAGGGGATTTTGTATGTGAATGATTTCCTGCTGAATACAGATGAACGTAATCTCACAAGATATGCAAAATACAAAGAAACTTATGGCATATACGGTGTGTTTGAACTTCCGGAAGGCGCGGTATGCCGGCATCATGATGAAACATGGATAAAACAACTTTTGAAGGATTTTTCGGAACAGGAATACAGCCATTTGACATTTACAACAATGAATGGGAATAAATCAAACGGCTTTTATTTTATAGGGCGGTTAAATGATTTTTAAGCAATTATAAATAAGGCTCCATGGTGAAAAATGACGCTCTTCCAGGCGCTGAATTTACCATTATTAATGCAATGCTGCACTGATATGACCGGCTGACGCCGAAGCCAAAGAAAACAAAAAAGGGGAAGGCAGAGAGGAAAAATAAATTTTTCTCGGCCTTCCTTTTATTATGTCTGTATGTATTTCGGTTCCTGTAACTGTTCCTGCGCCAGAATGCTTTTTTATCAAATAATTGTTCCGGGTCTTTTACAATTGCCAAAGTTCTATTGATATGACGATATTTTTTATAAGTCTGATTTTGATAATGAGAATAAGCGATATTTAAAAGTAAGGTATCATGAAGAGAAAAAATCATTTATCAGGAAGATTATTTGTCTAAAATTTCACAATATTTAAATATAAATACAAGTGAACGTTACAATTTTTGACAAAAACGTTACAAAAAACGACATCCCTATTGAATTGTGGCAGTAAATATGGTAAGAAGTAGCAAATAGATGCGGATGTTATTTCTAAGAGAATACAAAGAAGGGGCTTGCAGACTTCTGCAATGAGGCATGCCCGGAGAGACGGGGAGATTATAACTGAGGGAGAAGATTCGCAGATCTCTGCTTTATATCTGAGCTTGCATAATATCAGAGTGATAAGATAAGAAAAATGCAAATTTTTGGGTGAAAAGTGTCTGTTTTTGGGGTTTGGTTGGAATTCCTCTGATAGTATGGTATGACAAAACAAAATACAAAGCTATATTTGTTAAATAACGATATAAAAATAAAAAAAGTGATATTTATGGGATGGTAAGAAAAATTCGCGGACAAAAAGTGACAATTCGCGGACAAATTCACATTACTGACGAAAAAAATGCTATGATAATGGTGACGTAAATAGTCAGTTCTGTTCCTGTTTAAAGAAGATGCGGACAGTGGGTGTTCCTCCGGGCTTCAATGGGCGAATATGCGTCCGGAGCAGGGAGGGAGAAAATGCGATCCGTCCGCAGCCGTAGTTGTCCATCCGGTTATCGGGGCAGTCAGGATGCAAGTTTCGGACATAATATTTGCATATGTAGAAATGAGTTATAAAAGCTCTATAAATCAAAATGTAATATATCAGGAGGGAGATATGAGGATAATAAAGCTTGGAGTCGAACCGTTTGAAATGATATCCATTTTAAAATATGATGAGGTTCAGCAGATGAACGAACACGGATCAGCGCGTATATCAGGGCTGATTCCATATGATAAAAGGGATGAGTATCTGAAAATGGCGGCAAAGGAAACTTGGGTTAAAATCCTGGGCTATGACGAGGAAGAGAAGGAAACGATCCTGTTTTACGGTAAAGATACAGTAAGGCTATTGGCGCGTATTGGATTGGCAAATATGCGGTTCACATGCGGCTACAGATTACTGCCAAAATAAAGGAGGAAACATGGAGATCAATCAGGAGATTTCTCTGGAAACGGAGCTCCCGTTTCAGTCTGTACAGGATTTTACGATGAATTGGGAAATAAACGAGCATGCATGGCTGGAGCTGAACGGCATACTGCGGCAGGATCACTGGGACAAGGTTTGCGGCAGAGATTATGTGGGAACAGAAATAGCGGTGTTTCTGGCAGACAGTATTGAGCAGAGCACAGGCGGCGCGCTGTTCCGGGGGATTATACGGGATGTGAAGCTGCTTTGGGGCCATGGGGTTGGCATGGCGCGTATAGCCGCATCGTCAGCTTCGATTAAACTGGATGAGGAAGAGCAGAGGCTGTGCCGTTCCTTCCAGAATCCTTCGCTAAGCTATGCCGACGCAGCGAAGCTGATAGCAGAGACAGGAGGCGGGAAGCTGATCTGCACCGTGGAGAAAAAGGAGATAGAACGGCCGTTTATCTGTTACCGGGAAACCATATGGGAATTTCTTAAGAGACTCGCAAGCTGTCAGGGCGCGTTTCTCGTGCCGGATATAAAGACGGGCCGCCCCAATCTGTGGTATGGGATGCGATCCGGAAAGCAGATCGATGTGGATCTGGCCGGAGATTCGGCCTGGGTACATATTCACAAACGCTATGGAAATGGCGGTAAGAGCAGGGCCGTAAAGACAATTGGGTTGGAACGCAGGGCCAGCTATTCCCTGGGAGACTGGGCTGTAAGCCAGGGAGAAACGTTTGTCATTCATGCGGCAGAAGCGAAAATGGACAGAGGAGATATCACATTTTCTTATCAGATGTCGCCGCAGAGGGATCTGGTAAAAAAGCCGTATTATAACGAAGCGTTTACAGGACTGAGCCTGTGGTGTACGGTAAAGGAGACGAAAAATGAGGCGGTGCGGGTTGCCTTTGATATAGACAATGAAGAAGGCGAGTGGTTTTTTCCATGGCGGCCGGAAACCGGGAATGCGCTGTACGCCATGCCGGAGACCGGAGCCAGAGCGGCGGTATGCTTTGCAAACCATAATGAGGGATCCGGGTTTGCAGTGCGCTGTTCGGGACAGCCGCCTGAAAACCAGGAGCCAAAGGATAAATCAATCGTTATTCCGGCAGACGGAAAAATCGAGCTGTTCACCGGCAGATTGAATTTCCGCAAAAAGGATGAAATCATGGAATTAAACGATTCCAGCGGTATTGATTTCAGAGGAGGTCGGATGGGGATAGAGGCAGTCGGGAAGGTGAAGCTCCAGGCAGCGCAGATTTCGCTGGATGCAGTAACGGAGATAAAGGCAACGACAGAATAGCCATACATTTGTATGGCGACGCATGAACGGCTCATTTTGTTGCCGCTGGAAGCGGTTTAAGAGTGGACCGCTCCGGCGTTTTCACAGGGAGGCGTGGGGATATGAAATATTTCATACTGCGGCAGCATCCGTATTTTTCGGAAAGCTTCCGCCTGGACGGCTGGCAGGAGGTAATCAAGCCTAAGTGGATCTGCATGGAGGAATTCTACAAGACGCCCCGCAGGTGCGTTATCAGTGCATCCATGGGAGAATTTACGCCGTTTCCTGACATTGTGACAGTTCCGTTCCTGCTGATAAGCCGTCTGATGGCCGAAGTAGCGGGAATGTACGGAGAACCGGTATTTAAACGAGACGTGATTATTATCAATGAACGGGATAAACAAAGCAGGCATTATCACCTGATATTGCCCGAAGCGATCGGGCATGGAAGCGCCCTGCTCGGGGAAAGCCATCTCTTTTACATGAATATTGATAAACAAAAAGAGCTCGTGGTAAGCCAGGATTATGCGGAAAGCATTTTGCGTCGGGGAGCTGTGGGCATTGCGCTAAAGGAATGGGATATGAAGGAGGGGAGACATGATGGAAAATAATCTTCAGAGGATGTTTGCTTATCAGGAAATCATGGCGCAGCGGGGAAAAGAAAGTATCTGCCACTCCGCTATCCTGAGATGTGAGCATGGTTCGGAAAGGTGCGTGCTGAATCTGCCGAAAAGCCATGGAAAATATGTGGGCACGCATGCGCAAATTGATATCAAAGACGGAAAAAACGCATTCTTCGGCTACTGCAGAAAGCTGGAGGGCCCTTGCCAGGCGGAGCTGTCTGACTGGTTTAACGGGAATGAGGCGGATCGGATGTTTGATGAGAGCACACTGATGATGGAGGCGTCTGTTCAGAAGGATGTTGGGTTTATGGTTTGTACTGCGGCCAGAAAGGGGTAACATATGGGCGGGAAATATAGTATAATTGTCGCAGATTCGGATGGCCAGTGCAGATTTGAGGAAATGGAATGTCCAAAGAATGCGAGAGAGTATACTTTAAATGTTGCTTTTAATGATCCTGTGAAGAATGAGAGCAATCCGTGGCTTTATATACAGACGACAGAAGAGAAGTGCGGGACATTTATAATATCTTTATGGTATAAAAAACCACAATCGAATGATCCAATATCTGTAGTCCCCCGCTGTTTTTTGGAGCTGTACAGACGCAAGCCGGGATTTTTTAATCCTTCTTCGCAAATGGAGTTTGTTCAAAAATATACATTTGAGTTTAACGAAAAGTATACGTGGAAAGGCGAGTCAGGATATTATAAAGCGACAATACTTATGAACTTAATTTATGATGAGGTGTATAATAATGATAATCTTTATTACGTAAAGTTTAACTGCAAAGAGCTCTCTACAGAATTGTTTTTCCACATGATAGATGGATATCAGGATGTAATTGATATGTATTCCGCAGCATTATGGGTGAGGGAGACGCCAATTGAGTATTATAATTATATAACAAGTTCTCCCAAGTCAAAAGGGGCAGTTGATAAGGTTCTTTATCTGGACAGGACACAGGTTGGGATATTTATTAGCTCATATTTTGAAATTTCCGAGAATCTTAATGATGAAAGTGACAAGCAGACAGCGCCCTTCTCTGAAGAGGATATTTTAATAACTATCATCGCAGCTATACTTTCAGAGGCGGCAGGAGCAAATTTTTTTACGGGGATCGTAATCAGCCTTTTGGTGACAGGATTAAGTAATTATGACAATACTATTCGTGACGTTGATAATAGTTTAAAGGATCAATTAAAAAGATTTAGAGACAAGAATGTCAAATCCGAAGAAAATTCAAGCTCTGGTTCTCTAGGCCTGGAGAGTGAAATGGGGTTAAAAATTATATTTAGAACAAAATTAATGTTACAGACATGTGGTTACCATGAGACAGATAGCATAGAAATCTGGGATGAAGGAGCGGCTGGAAAACGTATAAAGAAAGTAGCACAGGGCCCCAAATTCTATAAAGGAACATTTACAATTGACTCGCAAATTTTAGACGGTGAACCACAGATCTTATCATTTGAAACGATAGCAGCTATTTTTGGATGGACAGAATATTTAGAACTTGCTAAACAAAGAGTTACAACAGACAAAGTGGAGAAACATAAATAATGGAAAATAGCTCCCGCCAAAAAAGACCGCATACCTTCGTAATTATCCGGATTATTATGATTGTTGTTTTC
>CAOKJI010000086.1 GCA_948468495.1 uncultured Dorea sp.
AAATAAAGCATTACAGAATCCAGAAAATACAAAAGGAGCACAGATTATGGACGCAGAAAAAATAATAAAAGAACTAAAAAAAATGCCCGACCAGATGACGTCATCCGAACGGAGTCAGGCATATTCCCAGGGCCTTGAAGTGGATTACCAACCCTTTTCTTACCCGGGAAACGGTGAGACATTAGCGCCTCTTTACGGTTTCACCCTGCAGCAGTACCGGTCAGATTTCGAGATTCAATGCCATGTGATGGAACAGCTTCGGGACGAATTTGGCAACCCTGTCTCGGCCTCCGCCAAACTTGGTCTGAAAGGAATCGGCGAGGCATTAGGCTCAACCGTCGTTTACCCTGAAAATTCCATTGACTATGTAGAAAAGCATATTTTAACCGATTATCAGACGCTTTCTTCTCTGGAATTTAACATCCGCACAAATTCCTTTTTACAATCCAAGCTGGAACATGTGCGGAAATTAAAAAAACGCTACGGCCAGGATTTGCCTGTGGGCGTCAATCTGGGCGGTCCTCTGTCCGCCGCCGCGGCTGTCCGCAAAACAGAATTTCTCTTAAGAGATATGCGAAAAGACAAAGAAAACCTCCACCGGCTGCTTGACTTGATGGTACGCTGCTCCCTAGAATGGGTAAGATGCGTAAAGAGCGAATTTGGCAGCGTATCAGTAGGAATTGCCGATCCGGTTTCTTCCTATACCCTGATCAGCGACAAAGCCTTCCGGGAATTTTCAAAACCCCATCTTCATGACCTTCTTAAAGGCGTTCTGGCGATTACCGGAAATATTCCCGGAATCCATATATGCGGACGTTCCAAGCCGATTTGGAAAGACTTAGCCGAACTAGGCTTTACCAGTTTTTCCATTGATAACTGTGAAGATATGGAAGAATTAAAATCCAGCGTAGGTGCACAGATGGCAATATCCGGGAATGTCCCGCCCGTAGATGTGATGCTCAAAGGTACTATGGACGAAGTCATCCATTCGGTCCGCTGCTGCCTCCTTAAAGCAAGCGATAATCCCATGGGATACACACTAGACGTGGGATGCCAGCTCCCGGTGGGAACCCCAAGGGAGAATATCTACGCCTATATCTATGCCGCAAAGCTATATGGAAAGCATGCCAGAAAAGGCGCTTTATGCGGCGGTTTAAAAGATATCCGGCCGTAAGCCCGATGACCCTGTAAACCGGAGCACTACCCTTCATCCGCCGTTCCAATCTGGTTATATACATTTACCGCATCCAGAATGTGGAACTGCTCCGTATCATGACTTCCTTTGGCATTTGCCGTTACCAGAATATACTCCCTTCCGTTCACCTGCGCCAGACTTGCAAGACACAAGCCGGCTTCCGGAGTATATCCGGTCTTTCCTCCAAGAATCGCCCCGCCTGCCACCGCCGGATTCTCCAACTTCTGAAACATGGTGCTGGTAAAGGTAAATCCATTCGGATGCATATCCGACGGCGGCACGCTTCTGCTCTGACTGGTAAATGCCTCCCTGAACTCCGTTTCCCTTAGCGCAGCCCTAAGAAGCACAGCCATATCTTCCGCCGTAGAATAGTGCTCTGGATTATGAAGTCCCGTAGCATTACAAAAATGCGTATTCCTCATTCCAAGCTCTTTCGCCTTCTCATTCATCCGCTCTGCAAACGCTTCCTCCGAGCCTGCAATCTCTTCTGCAAACGCCAGACAGCATTCCGCTCCGGAAGGAAGCAGAATCCCGTACAGCAAATCCCTCAGATTTACCTGCTCGCCTGGAAGAAATCCCGCCATGGAAGCATTCTCCCCGTACAATTCCGAGAAGTAATCCGAAGGAAGAACCATCGTCCCATCCATGTCTTCCGTCTCTTCCACCGCAATCAGGGCCGTCATAATCTTGGTAAGCGACGCAGGATAGATTCTCTTTCCCGCGTTCACTGCCGCCAGTTTTTCACCGGATTCTGCATCGCAGAGAATCGCATTATTACTGTAAAGCTCTCCAAGATTAACCGAAATATTCTCATTCACAGACGACTTTCGCCCCTCTTCCGAAAAAGACCATACCCTGCCTCCTCCAACCGCCAGGATAAACACCGCCAAAAGAGTCAGAATAATCCTCCTCCGGTAAGTTCTTCTCCGTCTTCTTCTGTTCCCGCCCCGAATGTCCGGGCTTCTCCTCTTTCTTCCCGAATATCCCTCATACTCTTCCCTTTCCTCCGAATAATCTGCGCTTCTTCTCTTTTTTCCCGGATATTCCCCATACTTTTCTCTTTCCTCCGAATATACTGGGCTTCTTCTGGCCCTTCCCTGTACCCCCTGTCTCTCTCTTCCTGCAGAATATATCCCGCTTCTCGTTTTTCTTCCCGCTCCTTCTCGTTCTCCTAGACGTTCTTTCCTCTTAAATGAATCTGCATCTTTCCTTCCCTGTCTCCGGTTCATTATATTTCTGCTTCTGTCTCCTGTCATCTCACTCACCCTCCTGTCCTTTTCAAAATTTTCCACCTGTGCCGCCCAGGGCAGGCGGCACAGGTGGAAAATTTCTACACAACTAATAAGTCCCTGCTCTGTATTTATTTTACAGAACAGGGACCCGCCCATACTTTAACATTCTATTGTTCAATTCCTAAGAAAAGGTTAAGGGTACTAGAAATTTCGTTAATCTATGTGGGAAGACTCACGCAAAATGTTGTAAATTCCCTCTGGCTAACCGCAGAAATCTTTCCTCCATGCAGCGTGACGATTTCCTTCGCGATGGCAAGCCCAAGTCCCGCGCCGCCGGTATTCGTTCCCCGGGACTCGTCCAGACGGTAAAATTTCTCGAAAATACTGTTTAACTTCTTAGCAGGAATCGTTTTTCCCTTATTCCGGAAATATATCTGAATCTCCTGCGCCGTACTCTCCGTCCAGATTTCAATAACCGAATCCGGATAACTGTAGGCAATCGCATTTTTTAAAATATTATTAAACACCCTCGCAAGCTTTATCGAATCGCCAAAAATGACGATATCCTCATCCACCTTCAATTCAGTCGTATTTCCATGAGCCTTCAAAAGCGGATAAAATTCATCCGTCATCTGTACCAGCATATAATATAAATCAATGGTTTCCTCCTCTAACTCCATCTGCTGCAGATTATATCTGGTAATTTCAAAAAATTCATTGATCAGCTTTTCCAAACGGGTTGCCTTATCCAATGCAATACCGGTATATTTCTCCTTCTGCTTCTCTGGCATATCAGAAGCCTCGCTAAGCAGGCTCAAATACCCGATTACCGACGTCAGAGGCGTCTTCAAATCATGAGCCAGATACGCAATCAAATCATTCTTTCTGGCAGACTCTTCCTTCAAAATCTGCTCATGCCGCTGCATAGCCGCCTTAATCTCCGTTATCTGAGCGGAAGCCTTCGCATATTCCCTGGGAAATATCTTAGAAGCCTCCCCTTCCCCGTCCATGTATTCCTGAAACATTCTGCACACTTCTTCAATCGTCCGCTCTTCCTTCATCTTTCCATAAATCAGAACTGCATACGCTACGGCGCCGGAGCAAATAACGGTTATCCCAAACATCGCCCGCAAAGCCAGCCGCTTAATAACAGACCAATTCAGCGTCGTCACAAGAGTGGACTGTTCAGAGCCCGGAAGATGCTCTTCATAAGTAATCGTACAATTCCGCATAAACCAATCTGCAAATACCCCATTCCACAACGTATCAACCAGATAAAATAAACTCAGAGTTAACAGGACGCTTACCAGAATAACAACCGCAATCATTTGGAATTTGGACTTTTCAACTTTCAATTTTATATCCGCACCCCCAGACTGTCTTAATATACTTGGGCTCCTCAAAAGAATCCCCCATCTTTTCCCGCAGATGACGGATATGCACCGTAATGGTATTGTTGCTTTTACTGTAATATTCGTCTCCCCAAATCTGATGGAACAGCTCTTCCGCGCTCACTACATTTCCCTTCTCCCGGCACAAAATATGAAGAATTGAAAATTCCGTAGGAGTCAGGGACAAAGGCTTCTCATTCAGCGTACATTCATGCGTCCGTACATTCAGCACCAGACCGGAATGAACGATGATATCCTCCTCCGGCTCCGCCCCCGTATTATACCGCTTATATCTCCGAAGCTGGGCCTTCACCCGGGCCACCAGCTCCAGGGGCAGAAAAGGCTTGGTGATATAGTCGTCTGCTCCAAGCGTAAGACCCGTAATCTTATCAATCTCCTCCCCCTTTGCCGTCAGCATAATAACCGGATAGCGGTACTGCTCCCTTATTTTCCTGCATATCTGAAATCCACTCACCCCCGGAAGCATGACGTCCAGAATCGCCAAATCCAGCGTTTCCTCCCGAATACACCGGAGCGCTTCCTTTGCCGTATAGAACTTAAATACCGTAAAATTCTCATTTTCCAGATAAAGGGCAACCAGATCTGCAATCTCTTTCTCATCATCTACAATCAGTATCTTGTCAGCCATAGGACCTTAGCCTCCTTATTACGTCTATATTTTATCAAATAATCCATAAAGAACAATAGGGCTTTTATAAGATTTTATTAACATTTCCTTAACACGCTGCAACCATGTTTTGTAGAAAAATCCAGAAATATATTGACGTAAACGAAATATGTGTTATAATTCTAGGTAGTGCAAAAAATATACCCGAACAGTCATATGATGCACAATATAGGGCTGGAGGGGAGGTTAGGTGTGAGACTATGTCAAATGTAATCGTTAAAGAAAACGAGACGTTAGATAGTGCTTTACGCAGATTCAAAAGAAGCTGCGCAAAGGCTGGAATCCAGCAGGAGATTCGTAAAAGAGAGCATTATGAGAAGCCAAGCGTAAGACGTAAAAAGAAATCTGAAGCAGCTAGAAAACGTAAGTATAACTAATTTGTGCAATTAAGGATGGAGTATCGAAAGATACTCCATTTTCTAGTGAAAATATAGCGTAACACAGGAGATTTTATGATGAATACAGTAGCAACAAAAGATATAACTTTACACGAGCAATTTGAATTTCGGTGCATTCTGCCGGATGAAACCGAACAGGCGGCTGAAATCGAGCGCGTCTGCTTCCCGCCCAATGAAGCATGTTCCAGAGACATGATGCTAAAACGTATTGCAAAAGCCCCGGATTTATTTTTGGTTGCAGCTCATAAGCAGACTGGAAAGTTAGCTGGATTTCTAAATGGACTTTCTACTGACGAATGTACGTTTCGAGACGAGTTTTTCACAGACGCAGACCTTCATAACCCGGATGGGCATACTGTAATGCTGCTGGGACTGGATGTGCTTCCCGAATACCGCGGACTGGGGCTGGCCAAAGAACTCATGAACATCTATCTGCTCAGACAGCGGCAGCAGAATAGACTTCTGATTCTTCTCACCTGTTTAGACTCTAAAGTCGGAATGTACCGGAACATGGGGTTCCAGGATAAAGGTATCGCCAATTCCTCCTGGGGAGGAGAACAATGGCATGAAATGAGTTATATCATTGACAGATAGTATCCCGGCGGATTCTCTTTCTCATCACCAAAAAAGAGCTTCCGCAGAATACACGCGATATACAATATATAGTTTTGAACATTCAACTTCTATTCACATATTGCATATATGCTGTATTTAGCGACAGCTCTTTTTCTATTTCCTTATCCTGAAATTCCATTACACATGCTTTAGGCGAAGCGATAACCTGATTATTATTTATTTTGGTAATCCTTAATAATCGGCGGAATCTGCGACAACATATTGTCAATATCTTCAAACATCGTACTCTTTGTTGTCCCGAGCTTCCCGGCCCGGCTGATATGTTTTACTACCTCCTGATAGCGGTTGCGGAGCTGTCCGAAGAAACCGCACAGTATCTGAAGAGCGGTGCCCGACTCTCCGATTACTCTTGAAATCTCTGTATGAACAGTGGTAGCGCCTTCCGCAGACTGGGTGATTTCGTCAAACATATCATAGGTCTCATTTACTTTCTCAAGACTTCTTCCTAATGCCTGCTGGGAGGAAGCAATACTGCTGCTTAGCTGTTCCGTTCCCTGCTCCACGTCATGAATCCCGGTATCCACTTCCCCGGTTAAATTCTTGATTTCGTCTGCAAGCTTCTTTACTTCAACAGCCACTACCGCAAAGCCTTTTCCCTGCTCTCCGGCTCTGGCCGCTTCGATGGATGCATTCAATGCAAGAATATTCGTCTGCTCGGCAATCGTTATAATCTTATTGGTACAAGTTTTAATCTTTTCTACAGCCTGCTGGAGATCTGTAAATGTATTCTCCATCTCGCTGAAATAAGTCTCTACCTGCATAGAACTATTTTTCAGCTCTTCCACCCCGTTCTGGGCATTAGAAACCGACCGGTCAATGGTTTCTTTGACAGCAATAAATTCACCGGACGCCTGCTCTATACTGGAAAAATGCTGGTCAAATTCCTGTAATTTTTCCTGAAATTCTCCGGCTTCCCTTAATATATTGCCAAAAGAACTTCCGATATTGTCCAATTCCTGCAGGGACTCTACTTCCTTCTGCACAAGGTCTGTATGATAATCCTTCAAACTGTCCATCACATGCAATACTGGATACAGACTGTTTTCACTTTCAGGCGTCTTTCTTACATCCTGTTTATTTTTATTCCAAAACATCTTGAATCCCCCTTTACTCAAATACCACGCAAGTCATGGACTGATTGACAAACCGGTTATTGTAATGCTCGCCATACCCAACAAAACCCGCATGAGACCCAAGCAGGCTCATATCGCTTAAATATTCCTGCATATACTGATTCTGTGTAAACAACAGATACCGGAACAGACAATTTACCGAAAATACTGCTGAAACTCTGGGGAAATCCTGCTGTATCCTGCGGATGGTATTTCTCACTGTTTCCTTATAATTGCCCAGCTCTAACTGGACCTGAACGTCAGAATCATTCTGCTGTCTGAAACAGGTGAGAGCGTCCCCCTGTACCTCTTTGATAGACACAATGCA
>CAOKJI010000087.1 GCA_948468495.1 uncultured Dorea sp.
CTCTCCTCCTTTTCCAGACACTTTAAGAGTTCTTTCAGGAGCATATGATTTAATACTTTCTCCTCTCTGTCTTCTTTTTCTTCCAGCTTGTCCACAAGCTGGATTTCATGACCGTCTCTCTGATAAATTGTTTTATGCAGGGATTCAACTTCTGAATTTGCCTCCAGTGCTGCCGCCAGTTCTTCTTTATCGACTTCAAGCTTTTCGGCTATCTCCCAAAGAGACGGCTCTCTTCCCCATTTTCTCCGCAATTCCTCCTGACAGGCGAATGCTTTGTATGCAAGTTCTTTTAAGGAACGGCTAACTTTAATCATACCGTCGTCCCGCAGAAATCGCTTGATTTCCCCGGATATCATCGGCACCGCATAGGTACTGAATTTCACATCATAGCTTAAATCGAATTTATCAATTGCCTTTAACAGTCCAATACTTCCAATCTGAAACAAATCTTCCGCCTCAGCGCCTCTGTTATAGAATCGCTTTACAATACACCAGACCAGCCCTACATTTTCCTCCACAAGCTGTGCCTTCGCTCTCTCATCCCCTTCGTGAGATTTCCTAATCAGAGCGATTGTGTGGTCCATAATTCCCTGCCCTTTCCGATTACTTTTTTCATCCTGACAGTGGTTCCCTTTCCGGGCTCGGACTCTACAATTACCTCATCCATAAATGCTTCCATGAATGAAAATCCCATACCGGAGCGTTCTAACTCCGGTTTTGTGGTAAATAACGGCTCCATTGCCTGTTTCACATCGGGAATCCCCACACCTCTGTCTGTAATCTCCAACCGTAAAGTTTTGCCTTCTATTCCGGCAAATATCTGAATTTTATTTACGTGATTTTCATATCCATGAATAATTGCGTTTGTTACAGCCTCGGAAACGGCTGTTTTCACATCAGAGACTTCTTCCAATGTGGGATTTAACTGTGTCATAAAAGAAGCTACGGTTACCCTTGCAAATGCCTCGTTGGCGGAGCGGCTGTCAAATTCCAGCTTCATCTCATTCGTCATACCATTTACGATTTCTCTCATTTTTATTAATCCTCCTCATATATCTGCATAATCTTTGTCGCTCCGGACATCTTAAGTATCTTTTTGATTCGTTCATTAGCATGGGCCGCCCAGACTTCCCCGCCAAACATACATACCTTCTTATATCTGCCCATAATTACTCCGATTCCTGAACTGTCGCAAAATTCCGTCTCGGAAAAATCAAAAATTACATATCTTACATGCCCCCGCTCAATCAGCCGGTCGGCTTCCCTCTTAATCTCTTCTGAATTATGGTGATCCAAATCCCCTGGAAGATAAATCGTCAGGCAATTCTCCTGCACTTCATATTTCATAACATTGTCCCCTTTTTCTTTATATTTCCCCTATGTCCGTCATGTACGGCAAAATGCTTTTACGCGCGGGGCGCACGTTGCAGCAACAACAATTTCATCTGTGCGCCCCTGCGCATAATAAAAGGATATGCAGTCTGCATACCCTTCTCTTTCGTATCCTATTCGATTTTCATCAGTATTCTTCATCATAGTAACCTTCGTCATAGTCATCAGAATCCTCAGAATCATCTGTCTCATCTTCACTCTTTTCAGAGGTATCTACATTCGGATAATCCTTCTCTACCCGCTCTTTCCACTGGGCCGCATTGTCTTCGTCGCCGCTCGCCTTATAGGACTGAGACAGCAAAAACATCGCGTTGCCCTCGTCATAGCCTTCGTCAATCTGCATCAGCATCGTAAGATTTGCAATCGCATCGGTGTAATTGGCTACACTGTAATTCTCTCTTGCCGCATAGTAGAGCGTCTCTCCGTAACGCGGAAACAAGGTTCCTCTCATCTCATCGTACCGCTCTCTGCCCAACGCTCCCAGCGCGTCAGGATTCACTTTCAGTATCTGCTCTACCATAGCGGAATCACTGATATCGTCGTTTAAGAAATGGGAGTACATCTCCATGACAATCTCATAACTTTCCTTGGTTGAGGCGGCCGTCTGCTGTGCATTCTCCGTCTCCTCACTGGTAGCCCGAAAGCTCTCCAGCTCTGTCTTAAGAGCAGCAATCTGTGCTTCTTCTTCTGCAATCTTATCGCTGAAGTCTACTACCTGCTTATTGGTTTTTGCAGAGACCGACTTATTAACGGCCGGCATAATCAAAAACCACATAAATGCGATTCCCACAGCCACTCCAATCAAAATATTGACAATCGTCATCCTGCCGGTATTTTCCTTCATTACCATAGAAGCCGGCTGAATAATCGTCTCATTTCCTATACTATATGTAACGGTCTGAGGTTTTTTCCCTGTCTTTTCCGTACTTTCCCGTCTGCGGCGGCGGCTCTGGGTCAGCTCATGCATATACCGCAAGGTTAATTCATTGGTTGTATCCAGTTTATTGGCTTCCTTCAAAACCTGTCTGGCTAAGCTGTACTGCTCTGTATGAAGATACAAAAGCGCCAAAAGCTGATACGCTCTTAAAAAACTTGGAACGGCGCTTACAACCTGTTTCAACTGTATAATTGCCAGGTCCTCCCCGCCCTGCCCGCAATACAGCAAACTCTGATTATACTTCCGAATCGCCTGATTAATCGTATCCAAATCAGCCGGATTCTGCTGTATCTTCTGTATATAATAACTGGCAATATTATCCTGTGGTTTTATGTTCTTGCTGAGTATCCACTCTACCAGAGCTTCTCCCACTTCTCCCCGCCCGTAGTAAACCAGACCAAGAAGATTTCTTGCCGCAATATTCTCACTATTAAACTGAAGGCCCTTTTTTAAAGACGCGATTGCACCCGACAAATCCCGAATCTTCGCCTTTTCAAGCCCGTCATTGTACCAGTAATTGGACTGATAAACCAGTTTTTGCGTATATTCCATATAATCTCCATAATCCTTCTGTCATTCCTGTATCACAGTAACCTATGTCCTCTACTTATTCGTCTGCTCAATAACCTCTCTCAGCAAATCCGTCATATCGGCAAGATCTTCCTGATATACTGCTTCCTCGATATCCTGTACCTCCAGACATGGCTGGAACCGCTTCAATTCCTCTTCAAAATTCAGCATCTTTGTCTCCTCTCTGCAACATGTAAGAGTCTGTACCCACACCAGACGCACTACAGTATATTGTCTTTCACCATCCCTGCCAGATACAGGGAACCAAGACAATATACATTCCCTTGTTCTTCTTTGTAATCCATCGCCGTTTCCCACGCCCGATGGAGTTCTTTTCTTTCTAATACCGGCCGTTTCGTATATTTCCGAAAAATCCCTGCAAGCTCCCCGGCAGGAATCTTCCTCTTATCGCAAACCTCTGTAACAACATAAGCCTTTGCCGGAATCCGGCTGCAAAGCTCTGCAATCATGGTCTCGTATTCCTTATCGCTGACTGCCGCGAACAGAATCACCGACAACGTCTGTTCTTTTGCTCCTTCTGCGCCCCGGCGTTCTTCCTTTTCAAGCGCCAGCACACTGTCACAGAACGCCTCTATCGCTCCCGGATTATGGGCCCCGTCTAAGTATACGCCTGGAAGAACCTCTTCCATCCTTCCTTCCCATACAACATGAAAGAGAGCTTCCCGCCAGCGTTCATACCGCTCCTTCCTGACAGGCCCGTCCACAATCTGCTCCATTGCCGCAATCGCAATAGACGCATTCATCATCTGATAAATTCCACAACTCGAAAGCTTCCAGACGATATTATCATCATACGCATTTCCCCTGCAAAATGCAATATATTTGTTCGTAATTTCCCGTATTTTGAACGCATGATTCGTGATTTCTCTACACTTGCTGCCTTTCTTCTTTGCCTGACTGCGGATGACCTCAGAAGCCTCTTTGCTGCTTCCGTCAAAGATAAGAGGCACTCCTTCTTTGATAATTCCAGCCTTTTCCGCCGCAATTGCAGCGACTGTATTCCCCAGATACTGGGTATGGTCAAGACTGACAGAGGTAATGACCGTAAGTATCGGTTCCCTTATCGCATTGGTAGCGTCCAGTCTGCCCCCAAGCCCCGTTTCCAGAATCACATAATCCAGTCTCTTTTCCTGAAATACAACCATTCCCATTCCGAATAGGAACTCAAAATAGGATGGATGAGCGAAACCGTCTCCGCTCATCTCATCCATCTTATTTTTCACAATATGAAATGCTTTCAGAAAAGCTGCATCCGTCACCGGCTCTCCGTTCAGGCAAATCCGCTCATTCATCTTCACCAGATGGGGAGATGTGAAAAATCCCACCTTCTGCCCCTCCGCCGTCAGCATTGCCTGTATATAGGCGCAGACAGAACCTTTGCCGTTGGTTCCCGCCACATGAATGACCTTCTGCCCCTCTTCCGGATTCCCCAGCGCCTTTAGAAATTCTCTGGTGTGCTCCAACGTATGCTTTTTTGTAAATTTGGGGATTTCCTCTATATAATGAACTGCTTCTTCGTATGTCATCATTCTTACTCTTCATCCCTCTTTGTAGTTTCCAGCCATGATTTGCCCGGGATTCCAGAGCCCGTTCCCGGCTGTTCTATCAACTTTCCATCCTCGTAGATATATTCACAAGAGGTTCGGAATACGGTATTGCTCGACCCGACCTGACTTACTGTCAGCACATCCCCCTCTGCAAGCTCTGTTTCCGGAAGCTCAATTCTTGTATTATTCAGGAAGCTGCTCTTCTGTTTTTCTCCGTTCACATACACCTTACTGCTCTTGGTAAAATTCTGTCCATACAGACTGTATCCATCATCCAGATGAACAATCAAATCTGTTACCTTCGCATCCTTAACCCCCATCTGCATATGCCCCTCCGTAATCGGCGGTTTCCCGTCGTATACGTACTGGTTCCCGTACAGAATATCATACTGCAGAAGCTCCAAATCCGCCAGATAATCTCTGGTCTCTCTGCGCTCCATGTGGTAATTAAACACCGTCCCCGCATGGATATCCAAACGCTCAAACACATCCGCCATAATCTGATAAGCGGGAACATTCCGGTCCTCTTTTTTCAGTCCGATATTATCCCAGATAACGTAATTCGTGTTATACAGATACCGGCTTTTCAAATCCTCCGCCTGAAGCCCCATGGTGGGCAGATGATCCCCATAGAACACAATTACCGTAGGCTCGCCCCGCTCTTCCATGGTCTCTACCAGCTTGCCGGCAAATGCGTCCATCTCATATACCTGATTCACATAGTATTCCCACTTATTCTTTGTGCCCTCGTCCTGAATACCTTCCACTTTAATCTTCGGGTCTTCGATTAACTGCTCTTCCGGATAGTCTCCATGTCCCTGCACGCTGATTGCAAATACAAAATCCTGCTGCTCGGTAGTATCCATTGCCTCCACAATATGCTCTATCAGAATCTCATCCTTCGCCCAGCCGTTCTCCGTCGTCTGGAGAATATTCATAAATTCTTTGCTGGTAAATGTATCAAAGCCTGAATTATTATAAACTCTTGCCCTGCTGTAGAAATTTCCGCCGTTGTTATGAAGTCCATGAGTCCCATATCCCAAATCAGCAAGAGCCGTAGCCGCGCTCTCTGCCGTCCGCTCCTTCAAATAGGTCTTAAATGGATACTCCCCCGGTCCGAAAAACCGCATATTCATGCCGGTCAGCACTTCAAATTCCGTATTGGCCGTCCCGGCTCCCACCGAAGGCACTTTAAAGTACCCAGATGAATAGTTCTCATACATTTTCCTGAGATTCGGACACGCGTCCTCAGAAGTCGTAAAAAATTCTGCCTCCGCAACGTCGAAATAGGATTCCAGCTGCACAAAAATGATATTAGGAAGCTCATCCTTTTCTCTACCGGTTTCATTTTTCGTAATTTCACGATTGTTGCTAATCTTCTGAATCGTTTCTTCGCTATAACCTACCGGCTCGTCGATTCCGGTATTAAAGAGGCTCGCCATAAAGCAGTATGGAAGCCCGTAATCCTCATAGGCGAATGCAATATTTCCAAAATAATTGGAAATCACCCTCGCATCCAGCGCCGCCTGAGTGAGCGCAAGGTACCCCGCAAAACTTGCTGCCGTACCCGCCAGCGCCAGCCACCAGCGAACCTTTCCCCCGTACTGGCCGCCTCTGCGCCACATAGAAATAATCCAGACAATTACCGCCGCAATTCCTACTGCCAGCAAGATAAGCTCCATCGGATTAAAATAATTATTAATCAGGGAAACCGCATCCATAGCCACCTTCAAATCCTGTGCGTTAAATGGCGTAACACGCTTAATCAGCATATAACCGTTGCAGACGCCTAATACCATCCACAATACACTGATAATAATCCGCACAAATACCCTTCGTTTAAAAAAGTACACAATGAAAAATGTGGCAAATATCATAAATGCATTGTAGAGAAATACAAGAGGCGACCCCGTCATGTATTCCCATGCCTGAAATAGCGAATGTCTGGATATCGCTTCAATCCCAAGGTTGATTACACACGCCAGCAGCGCGTGAAAAATGAGTGATAATCGGTTCATCCACAACCAGACTGGCTTCATCTTCTTCGCAAGCGCACTGTTACGGCGTTCTTCGATAATACGCGCTCTCCGCTCCTTGTGCTCCCGCCTCCAGTTCATCACATCTTCTTTTTTCAGATTCTTCAGTTTATGAACGGTTCCCTTAACATCCGGCCTTTTCGGCATCCCTAAATGAATCTTTTTCATAATATCCCCTTGACTGTAAACCCTGACTTATTCATAGCGCGGCTTCTATAACCGACAGTTTCTATACCTTCTGTTTCAATCCTGCAAGTCTCTCCTGAATCTCTGTGCGCATCTGCTGATATTTCTCAAGCTTCTTACGCTCTTCCAAAACTTTCGCCTCCGGCGCTTTGCTCACGAATTTCTCGTTGCGAAGCATTCCTTCCGCCCGGGCTATCTCTTTGTTCAGTCTTATTTCTTCCTTCTCCAGCCGCTCGATTTCCTGTGCGAAATCAATCAAATCCTCCAGAGGCAGATATACAC
>CAOKJI010000088.1 GCA_948468495.1 uncultured Dorea sp.
AAGCTTCCCAAATACGACGTGCCGGACGGCAAAACTTCCTGGGAATACTTAAATGAGCTGTGCTATGAAGGATTAGAGCGGCTCTATCAGCCGATGCCGGAGGAATTAAGGGAACGGCTGTCCTATGAACTGTCGGTCATTCGGGATATGGGATATGTAGATTACTTCCTGATTGTGTGGGATTTTATCAAATATGCGAAGGATCATGGAATTATGGTGGGTCCGGGGCGCGGTTCCGCGGCGGGAAGCGTGGTTTCTTACTGTCTTGGGATTACGACCATTGACCCGATTAAATATCAGCTTCTGTTCGAGCGTTTCCTGAATCCGGAACGTGTATCTATGCCGGATATTGACGTAGATTTTGCACCTGAAGGCAGGCAGCAGGTAATTGACTATGTAAGCCAGAAATACGGCTCGGACTGTGTGGTGCAGATTGTTACTTTCGGTACGCTGGCTGCAAGAGGTGTGATTCGCGATGTGGGACGGGTGATGGATTTGCCCTATGCCTTTGTGGATAATATTGCCAAGATGATTCCTCAGGAACTAAATATTACGCTGAAGGGCGCTCTCGAGAAGAACGGAGAACTGCGCAAACTCTATCAGGAGGATGAACAGGTTAAGGAACTGATTGATATGTCTAAGCGTCTGGAAGGACTGCCGAGACACACGTCCATGCATGCGGCGGGGGTGGTAATCAGCCAGAAATCAATTGACGAATATGTTCCTTTATCGCTCGGTTCAGACGGCTCGGTGACAACCCAGTTTACGATGACAACCTTGGAGGAGCTGGGGCTTTTGAAGATGGATTTCTTAGGGCTTCGGAATCTGACGGTGATTAAGAGCGCACAGGAGCTGATAAAGAAGAGTACGGGCAAAGAGATTGATTTAGATAAGATAGATTACAACGATAAAGCGGTGCTGGATTATGTGGGAACCGGAAAAACGGACGGGGTGTTCCAGCTAGAAAGCGCCGGAATGAAGAGCTTCATCAAGGAACTAAAACCCCAGAGCTTAGAGGATATTATCGCGGGAATTGCCCTGTACCGCCCAGGTCCGATGGATTTTATTCCCCAGTACATCCGGGGAAAGAATCATCAGGATAGGATTACCTATGACTGTCCTCAGCTGGAGCCGATCTTGGAGCCTACTTACGGATGTATTGTGTATCAGGAACAGGTAATGCAGATTGTGCGGGATTTGGCAGGCTATACCCTGGGACGAAGCGATTTGCTGCGCCGCGCTATGTCCAAGAAAAAGGGCGACGTAATGAAAAAGGAACGCCAGAGCTTCGTGTACGGCAACGAGGAGGAGGGCGTTCCCGGCTGTGTGAACAATGGGATTGACGAGGCAACTGCCAATAAGATATACGATGAGATGATTGATTTTGCCAAATATGCATTTAACAAGTCTCATGCGGCGGCGTATGCGGTTGTATCCTATCAGACGGCATTTTTGAAATACTACTATCCGGTTGAATTTATGGCGGCTCTTATGACTTCTGTCATTGATAATTCCGCCAAGGTATCGGAGTACATTTACAGCAGCCGGCAGATGGGTATTAAGATTCTGCCGCCGGATATCAACAAAGGGGAAGGGGACTTTTCCGTAGATAACGGCAGCATCCGTTATGGCCTGGCAGCCATTAAGAGCGTGGGAAGGCCGGTTATTCAGGCGATTGTGGAAGAGCGGAAGAAAGGCGGTCCCTTTAAGAATCTGAAAGATTTTATGGAGCGGCTCTCCGGCAAGGAAACAAACAAACGTACCATAGAGAATTTCATTAAGGCAGGAGTATTCGACAGTTTCGGCGGTACGAGGAAGCAGTTTATGATGATTTATCTGCAGATTTTAGAACAGGTAAATCAAGAGCGCAAATACTCCATGACAGGTCAGATGTCGCTGTTTGATTTTGTAGATGAAGAGCAAAAGAAGGAATTCGATATTCCCCTTCCCAATGTGGGAGAATATGAGAAGGAGACCATGCTCGCATTTGAGAAGGAGGTTCTGGGAGTTTATCTGACGGGACATCCTCTGGAAGACTATGAGGAGAAGTGGAGAAAGAGCATTACTAAGACGACGCTGGATTTTCAGATTGACGACGAGACCGGGCGGGCGAGGGTTACTGACGGGGCGAAAGAGACGATTGGCGGTATGATTACCGCTAAGACCATCAAGTATACAAGAACGAATCAGGTTATGGCCTTTCTGACGATTGAAGATCTGGCGGGGACAGTGGAGGTTGTGGTATTCCCCAGAGATTATGAGCGGAATCAGAAGTATTTGAATGAAGATGGTAAGGTATTTGTAAGGGGCAGGGTGTCTGAGGAGGATGATGCGCCCAGTAAGTTGATTTGTGAAAAGATTATTCCCTTTGAACAGACGAAGAAAGAGCTGTGGCTCCAGTATGCGGATAAGACGGCGTATCTGGAGGACGAAGCGCATCTCTTTGATATGCTGAAGGAGTCGGAAGGAGAGGATACGGTCGTCATTTACTGTAAGGCAGAGCGGGCGGTAAAGAGACTGCCTGCAGGAAGGAATATACAGATTGAGCCGGTGATTCTTGGAAGGCTTGCGAATTATTATGGAGAGGCCAGAGTAAAGGTGGTTGAAAAACCAATTGAAAACAGGTAGCGAATCGGTTACAATGGTCTGAACAGGGAGGGAATGTTGGAATGGAGGATTTAAAGAAGGCGCCAATCGGAGTATTTGACTCTGGAGTGGGGGGACTGACGGTGGCCAGAGAGATTATGCGTCAGCTTCCTGATGAGAATATTGTTTACTTTGGAGATACGGCGAGACTTCCTTACGGCAGCAAGTCGAAGGAGTCTATTATTCGTTTCTCCAGACAGATTATCCGTTTTCTGCAGACCAGACATGTCAAGGCAATTGTGATTGCGTGCAATACCGCTACGGCCCAGGCGTTAGAGACAGTCAGACAGGAATTTGACACGCCGATTATCGGAGTGATTGAGCCTGGCGCCAGGGCTGCGATTCATGAGACGAAGAATAAGAAAATCGGGGTTGCCGGAACGGAAGGAACCATTTTAAGCCAGATGTATACCAGAGTGATTCATGAACTGGAGCCGGAAGCAGAAGTTATGGGCAAAGCATGTCCGCTGTTTGTGCCATTGGTGGAAGAAGGGTTTACGAAGCACCACATTACCGAAGAGGTGATTGACATCTACTTAAGGGAGATGAAAGAGTCGGAAGTGGATACCATGATTCTTGGATGCACCCATTATCCTCTGCTTCGTTCTGCTATTATAGAATATATGGGCGAAGGAGTTCATATTGTAAATCCTGCGTATGAAGCGGCCATGGATTTGAAGAAGCTGCTGAAAGAAAAGAATATGAGCAAAGAGGACGGAGAATTTAATAAATACGAATTCTACGTCAGCGATGCAGCTGAAAAGTTCAAACAATTTGCTAACTCAGTTCTTCCATATAATGTAGAAACAATTCATCAAGTCAATATTGAAGAATTTTAACGAAGCATTCTTATGGAGAGCAGGCTGGCTAGATAATCCGGTACTTGAATCCGGTTTACGAATATTATAAGAAAAGGAGCAGTCTATGAAGAAAGACGTATTGATTAGTATTGCGGGCCTTCATTATGGTCTGCCAGGGGACGGAGGCGAGGAAGAGCCTATTGAGATTATTACGCCGGCGTCCTACTATCAGAGAAATGGAAAACATTATATTATCTATGACGAGGTTGCGGAGGGCGTTCCGGGAACGGTTAAGAATACAGTGAAAATTACAGGCGATACCTTATTTGAAATCAGCAAGAGCGGGGCGGCCAGTACGCGTATGGTATTTGAAAAGGATAAGATTAATATGACCAGCTATCAGACGCCTTTCGGCGAATTTCTGGTTGGTATTCACACGAAGGATATGCAGATGGATTTCCGGGAAGATGAGATAGATGTGAATATATATTATGCCCTGGATATCAATAATGAGCCGCTCTCAGACAGTCAGATTAAGGTGAATGTAAGAGGGATTGGATAAGAACAGGCAGCTCTGGGCCGCACAGGTGAAAAAAGATTGCGCGTGCGCGCAATCTTTTTTATGCCTGTTATATTGTCTTTTTATTTGTCTTTGTTCCGGAATCTTGCGAAGAAGCCTTTTTTCTTTTTAGGAGTCTCAAGCGGACCGCGAATGCCTCTTACCGCAGTAATATAGATTCCGCTTACAGTTGCTTTGACTTCTTTCTTAACCGGAATCTGCTCAAAGATAGAGCCGTCGCACATCAGGGTCATAATTCTCGGACCAATCTTCGCCTTTACCACAGGAACTTTGGAACGCCTCAGATACTTTGGCGTATTATCAACAACAAACTGTGGGAACCCGGCTTCCTTAAGCTTCATCATCTTCTTATCAATAATCAGCATACTGACCTGCTGTGCAGCTGCTTCGAGCTGTTCCTGCTGCGCATCCTGCTTCTTCTGCATTCTTCGGCCAAGAAATGTAAGAACGCCAAGCACAATAAGTAAAATTATGGCTATCACTAGTAAAACTATCGTAACTGTATTCACGTAAATCCTCCTCAAATAGTATTCTCATCCAAGCCTCAGATAACGGTATCATTCGGCTAAACTGTTATTCATTTTAACATCGTTTTTATCTCAGTGCAAGTGGTTTGCAAGATTAGGATCGTGAATTTCCTGTGAAAAAGGTTTTTTTTGTGGTTTGGTTGTGATATACTTAAGAACGTTTCAGTTATTTCACAGGATGATTATGGAATATATTGAAAATGAAACTGGGATAAGGGAAAGGAGAACGATTCATTTGCCGGTATATAAGGGGCGGATGGATACTTATTAGGTATGATGAAGAGAAAAACAGCGGTATTATTAACGGGAGTATTAGCAGCGTCGGTGATTATGACAGGCTGTTCTGGCAACAGAGCGTCTAATGAATATGTGTCGGTGGGCGGATATAAGGGAATTGAAGTGGCGGACATTGAAGAGCCGAAGGAGGTAGACGAGGAAACAGTAGACGAGTATATTCAGGCTGTTTTGTCCCAGCACTCTATGCAGGAAGAGATTAAGGACAGAAAGGTGAAGTCCGGAGATACAGTTAATATAGATTTTGTCGGGAAGATGGACGGAGAGAAGTTTGACGGCGGCAGTTCGGAGAGTTATAATCTGGAAATTGGCTCCGGTTCTTTTATAGAAGGATTTGAAGACAGCATCATTGACCATAAGCCGGGGGAGACCTTTGACTGGAACGGTAAATTCCCGGACCCATATACGGGTAATCCTGATTTTTCTGGGAAGGATGTAACATTTACAATAACGGTAAACTACATTTGCGGAGAGGTGACCGTTCCGGAGCTTACGGATGAATTTGTTAAGAGTGTTTCGGAAGAGTCAAAAACGGTAGAAGAATATAAGAAAGAGATTGAGAAACAGCTTACAGAAGGAGGCACGTCTGATTTTGATTTACAGCTTCAGGATGCCGCGTGGAAGGCAGTATTTGAGAAAGCGGAGATTAAGGGGTATCCGGACGGAGAACTGGAGGAAGTGAAGACAAGGCTTATGGACCCGATTAAGCAACAGGCTGAAAGCGAGAAGATGGAGCTGGCGGATTTCCTCGAGCAGTATTATCAGTTAAGCGAGGAAGATTTTGAGAAACAGGCGGAGGATTATGCAAAGGAAAGCATTGAACAGAAATTGGTAGCCTGGGCAATTGCCGAAGAGGAGAATCTGGTTCCCGGAGATTCCGAGTGGGAGAAAGAATACGAGGCTCTCGCAGAGGAAATGGGCTTTGGAGACGTGGACGCGCTGAAGGAGGCGGCAAAGGCTTCGGGAGATCCGGAGGAAGTACTGCAGGATGTGATTGTTCAGAATCGGGTGAGGGAATTTTTGGCGGAATACGCCATTCAGGTGAAACAATAAAAAAGGAAGAAAAGTACGGCGGCAGGCGTTTCCGGGAGGAAGGCCTGCCGCTTTGCGTTGGAATTGTAGTTCACAGGTTACCTGGCCTGCCCGGAAAGCTATGGTATAGGAAGCAGGGCGAGACAACATTTCAGTGAACTAACTGCTAACGGAGACTAAGAAACTCAGGAATGCCTTCGTTTCTAAGTCTCCATAAGCAGTGGATTTCACTTTCATTAAAAACGTCTCTTAATTGCCCTGCTTCCTATACCTAAGCTTTCCGGGCAGGCCAGATAACCTCTGAATAGTAACTTAGTTTCCGTTAGCCGTGTTCATGTGCTTGGAAATGGTTGACAAATTCCTGAAATTCGCATAAGATAATTCTATATGAAAAAGACTTGGAACGAAGAGAGTAGGAGAGGACGGAACCGTCAGAGAGAGACTGCCATCAGGCTGGAAGCAGTCTTCGGGAAAGTATTTCTGAAGTGCATTCGGGAGTTGACCTGGTGAAAGCTCAAGAATCTGCAGTGATTATCCGGGTACGGAAAGGGCGCACGTTACGCGCATGGAGTGGAGGAATATCTGATTTATTCAGAGGGAAGTCCTCTATGAGAGTGGAACCGCGGAGGAATACTTCGTCTCTTGAAAGAGACGGAGTTTTTTCATTTTATATTTTTAAAAATTTTCAGACAGGAGAGATATTTATGGGATTTATGTCCTATATTAAAGAAGAAATTCGTGTAATCAGAGAACGGGACCCGGCGATTAAGTCGAATATGGAAGTATTTCTGTATCCCAGTTTCAAAGTGATTTTGAATTACCGGCTGGCCCATCGGTTATTTTTGAAAAAGCATTATTTTATGGCCAGATGGATTTCTCAACGGGCAGCCAGGAAGACAGGAATTGAGATTCATCCTGGGGCGACCATAGGAAAGGGTCTGTTTATCGACCATGGCAGCGGCGTGATTATCGGAGAGACGGCAGAACTTGGAGATAATGTGACCTTGTATCAGGGGGTGACGCTGGGTGAAACCGGTAAG
>CAOKJI010000089.1 GCA_948468495.1 uncultured Dorea sp.
AAAAACTTTTTTAACATTTTTCATTTTACCTATTGACATTTCTTAGCTGGACTTTATTTCTTCTATGATTTTAATATATCAGGGTGATTGCGAACTTTCTGTGATGTAGTCACTTTTCCTGATTTGACAGAGATGATTACAGCAGTTACAGCGCATAATCTCCTTTCCAATTCTGTCAAAGCAATGTTTTCAGCTTCACTTTCGGCTTCGTCTTCAGCCAGCTTTTCGGAAATCAAATATTCCTTTCTTTTTTCTTTGCATGAGCAGTCCAATAAGTATATATCACAAATCCGGATAACGCGGTAAAACATTCATTGACAAAACAGGCAGTATAGCATAAGATAATGATATAGAGAATTGTTTTAAACATAATAGATGATTTGAAGCATAAGATTTGTAATATAGGTAAAAGATGAATATGTCGGGTATGAGACTTGAAACCATGCCGAGTGGTCGGAATGGAGACCTTAAACCCATTCGAGTGTAGAGAAAACTACTAAAAATCATTGGGGGATGATTCATTCATTCCCCTTTTTACGTAGGAGGATTCATGTGCGTAGTAAGTTTTAAAGAACGAGTTAAAAATGAGGCTATTTCAAATGCCTATTTATATGAAGAAAATTACATCCAATACGAATATCTTGTCTGTTCAGAGGCTTTTGAGACAAGTTATCATGTAATCAAATGCGATAAAGGAAATTATCTGCATTTGATCGGTATACATACAGAACTATCAGCAGAAGATTTTTTTGATAAATGTATAGCGGAAGAATTATTGGAAGGAGATTTTGATTTTAAAAAACCGGGGAAGTCCGAAAAATCTGTGAAAGGTTCTGTGAGAGAAAAAATTGCAGTTTTGCCGACTATGATGACGCTATTTACACAGAAATTGACTGCGGAAAACAATTTTAAAAAGAACAAAGTGGAATGTGCATTTGCTACAACGGATAATGTGTGTACATTAGGATTCACTACATCTGGACGTCCAAAATCTCTTCTAAAAGGAAATAAACTGGACAAAAATAAATCAAAGGATGTAGCCTTGATTTTTAGAAAAAAAAGAAGCAGCGACAAGTTATATGATGAACTTGTGTGGGGAAATAAAGAAGATATCAAAAAATATCAGGAGAAAATACAGAATTTAATTACATCCTTCTAAGTCATGTCCCCAATTTGCTTTCTTCAAGATACTGTCCTCAATTTGCATCAGATTTTATGCTGGATTTGGGAAGTGTAGTAGACTACATGACCAAATTCAGCGTAAAATCTAATCCTTCTGCCTTACCTTCCTCCGATATTCCGAAGGAGAGAATCCTTTCTGTTTATGGAAGATTCGACTGAAATAAAGAGGATTCTCATATCCAACAATACGCCCAATCTCCGTCACCGAATAAGTAGTCGTCTCCAATAGCGCCTGCGCATTGGTGATTCGCATAGATACAATATACTGCATCGGCGTAGTCCCAATATATTCCTTAAAATTACGAATAAACCAGCTCACACTCATGCCCCGGGAACGGGCGTATTCTTCAATATTTATTTCCGTATTATAATAATCGTTAAAAAACTGGGCCGCTATATCAATCTCCTGCTCTAAATATTCGTTCTTCAATACATGCTTCTTCGTAACATGCCTGTGTATCAGAATAAAGAGATGCTTAAGCAGAAGAACCAGCATTTCCTGATAATCCTCCCGGCATTGCTGAAGCTCAGAAATCATCCTCTTAAATATCCGTTCATATTCCAGAGAAGTCCCGGTATAGAATACTCTCATATCATCCTTTATTCCGTAACTTCTCAATAGATTCGTCACATTTCCCCCCGTAAAATGGACCCAGTATACTTCTGTCTGGTCAGAAGCATAATATTCATACTTCTGAAATTGTTTCGGCCGAAATAGCACCATGTTCCCGGCGGTAACTACCGTATCATTTTCTGCATTGTCAAAATGAAAATGTGCAATCCCCGCAGACACATAAATAATCTGAAAGTCAAGTCTTCCCCTGGGCCGGTAAGTAGGCAGTCTTGGATGTTTATAAAGACGGTAAGTTCCACAGCTTCCCACAACTAACGGCTTCGATTTATCTTTAAAATCCAAATGCGAATTATTCAAGTATCCTGAATTCATATACATAGCCAGCCCTCCATTGATATCAAATTGCCTTTTCTAGATTACACCGTAATACATTTATTCTATTGTATCATTTTGTGCATGTTTTGTCCAATTGCGTTTATAGACTTTAACTTGGAAGATTTATATAATAAACCCAGAAAATAGAAGAGAAAAAGAGTCTGCTTCACTCGAAGCAAAAAGAGAAAAAAGAAGAAGAAAAACTGGCAAAACAAAAAAATGTATATGAAAGAAAAGGAGGTCGTAAAGATGATAGTACCAAAGTATTACGAGAATCCAAAGATTCTTCACGAGGGAACTATGCCTGCCAGAGCATATTATATTCCTGCATCTAAGAGAATGGACAACTTAATTGAACACAGAGAAGAATCTGACCGAATCCAATTTCTAAACGGAAATTGGAAGTTCAGATATTATGAAAGCATTTATGATGTAGAAGTACCCTTTTTCGAGTCCGGGTTCGACACAACTGATTTTACTGAAATAAAAGTTCCAGGCGCCTGGCAGATGTTCGGATATGATTCTCACCAATACACCAATATCCGGTATCCTTTCCCCTTTGACCCGCCCTATGTTCCACAGGATATCCCATGCGGCGCATATATCTGTGAATTTGACTACCAGGGTGACGCAAAGGCTCCAAAAGCTTACCTGAATTTTGAGGGCGTTGATTCCTGTTTTTATCTGTGGGTTAATGGTTCCTATGCCGGATATAGCCAGGTATCCCATGCCACCAGCGAATTTGATGTTACATCTCTTTTGATGGAAGGTAAGAATATTCTGGCAGTCCTTGTTTTAAAATGGTGCGACGGCAGCTACTTAGAAGATCAGGACAAATTCCGTACAAGCGGAATCTTTCGGGATGTATATTTGCTGAAACGCCCAAGACAATGTATTAGAGATTATCATATCACAACAACTGTAACAGAGAACAAAGCAGAAACTATATTAAATATTTCTTATATCGGTCAGCCCATTGATACCACAGTCATTCTTTATAATCAGCATAATCATATCATGGCATCCGGCAAAGTCACATTGAACCGTATTTCCTTAGAAATTAAAAAACCAGATTTATGGAGTGCAGAGCGTCCGAACTTGTATACTCTTGTCATTGAAACACCGAATGAAATCATTACCGATTATATCGGTTTCAGATTCATTCAGATTAAAAATAGGATTCTTTACTTAAATGGCCAGAAGATTAAGTTTCATGGCGTAAACCGTCATGATTTTGATCCGGTTACCGGTCCTGCCGTCGGCATAGAACAGATTATGAAGGACCTTACGATGATGAAGCAACACAATTTCAACGCGATTCGTTCCAGCCATTATCCGAATGCACCATACTTTTATCAGTTATGCGATAAATATGGTTTTATGGTTATCAATGAGGCAGATATCGAAGCGCATGGACCTTTCATGCTGTATTACAAAGAAGATACGGATTATAACCGCTTTAAGGGCTGGAACAGACAGATTGCTGATAATCCTCTTTGGGAAGAATCTATTCTGGACCGGGTACAGCTTATGGTCCAGAGAGACAAAAACCGCCCCTGCATCCTTATATGGTCTATGGGAAATGAAAGCGCTTACGGATGCAATTTTGAGAAAGCGCTGCAGTGGACCAAAGAATTTGATTCGGACAGAATTACACACTACGAAAGCGCAAGATATCGAAATTATGATGTAATTTACAATTATCAGAATCTTGATTTATACAGCAGAATGTATCCTGCACTCAAAGAAATTCATGAATACCTTGATAAAGACGCTTCCAAGCCTTTCTTATTGGTCGAATATTGTCATTCAATGGGCAATGGTCCCGGAGATTTTGAAGATTATTTTCAACTGATAGAAAGCCACGACGTCATGTGCGGCGGATTTGTATGGGAATGGTGCGACCATGCAATTGATACCGGCATAGCAGAAAACGGTAAAACCAAATATCTTTATGGCGGCGATTTTGGTGAAATCATTCATGACGGAAATTTCTGCATAGACGGACTTGTTTATCCGGACCGTACGCCGCATACAGGATTATTTGAATATAAAAATGTACACCGCCCGGCAAGAGTTGTTTCCTTTCATGCAAAATCACAGGAATTAAAACTACATAACTATCTGGATTTTACCGATTTACAGGATTATGCATCAATCCGCTATGAAGTAACCTGCGACGGCATCTGCATCTGTACAGGCAGTATCCCTCCATTTTCTGTGGCTCCTCATCAGGAGAGCACTACAAAATTGGATATTATCATTCCAAGAATCGGAAGAGTTTATTTGAAGATTATTTATCTTCTCCGGGAGGATGCGCCGTTAGTTCCGAAAGGACATATTCTTGGATTTGACGAACTTCTTCTTGAAAATGAAGACGGTAGAAATCTGACTGCCATGGAATGGTTAAATCAGAAAACAAATACCAGCACAGCAATAACTGTAACAGAAACTGATTATAATATCATTTTTAAAGGAAAAGATTTCTGCTATACCTACAGCAAAAAGAACGGCATGTTTCAAAGTATGATTTATGACGAAAAGGAATACTTGGAAAAACCAATGGAAATCAATATTTGGAGAGCTCCTACAGATAATGATATGTATATCCGGGAAGAATGGAAAAAGGCCCTCTATCACAATACTTGTATAAGGGCATATGACACTGTCTTAACCCGGTCTGAAGATGGAATTGTAATCTCCGCCAGAATATCACTTTCAGCCCCATCCTTACAGCGTATCCTGGATATTCAGGCTTCCTGGTCTCTCGATAGAAATGGTGGTATCTACGCGAAACTGGATGTCGCCAAAGATGAAATATTTCCATCCTTACCAAGATTCGGAATACGATTATTTCTTCCGGAAGATTTTGAAACCGTCTCCTATTACGGCTACGGACCCTTCGAGAGCTATGCTGACAAACACAGGGCTTCCAGCCATGGTCTATACTCTGCAAAGATTGCAGATTTACATGAAGATTATTTATATCCACAGGAAAATGGAAATCATTACGACTGCGACTATGTTGAAATCAATAATGGACATTTTGGCCTGACAGCAGTATCCACGAATAAATTCTCTTTTCATGCGTCGCCTTATACACAGGAAGAACTAGAGAAGAAATCCCATCATTACGAGCTTGAAAAATCCGGAAGCAGCGTATTTTGCCTGGATTATGCATTAAATGGAATTGGCTCAAACAGCTGCGGACCTGAAGTCCTGGAAAAGTATTGTTTTGACGATACAGATTTTCGTTTTCAGTTTAAGTTAATACCATTCTTACTGTAATGAAATATCATTCAATTTTTACAACATATTTAAAAGACAAGGAGATTCCACATGAAAGAAAAAACATATTTAAAATGGTATAATAAAGTTGGATACGGTTCCGGAGATATCGCCGGCAATGTAGTATACGCCTTCTTATCTTCCTTTGTTATGATTTACTTAACGAACACCATCGGTCTGTCAGCAGGTATTGTAGGTTCGCTAATTGCAGTCTCAAAATTATTTGACGGGTTTACAGATATCTTCTTTGGCTCGATGATTGACAAGACTCACAGTAAACTTGGAAAAGCCAGACCCTGGATGCTCTACGGCTACATCGGCTGTGCAATTACGCTGGCAGCTATTTTTGCTATCCCCACGAGCCTGGGTTCTACAGCCCAGTACACATGGTTCTTTATTGCTTACACTTTGTTAAACGGCGTATTTTATACTGCGAATAATATTGCTTATTCTGCCCTTACCTCTCTGGTTACCAAGAACAGCAAGGAAAGAGTTCAGATGGGCTCCTACCGGTTTATCTTCGCTTTCTCTACAAGCTTACTGATTCAGTCTGTTACAATCGGATTAGTTGCGCAATTCGGAGGAGGAGCGGCAGCCTGGAGAACTGTAGCAATTATCTATGCAATTTTAGGTCTTATTATTAATACTATTTCTGCTCTTTCTGTTAAGGAGCTTCCGGAGGAAGAACTTAATGAAGGAAATGAGCAGCAGTCAGAGGAAGAACATTTTGGAATCGAAGAAGCTTTTCGTCTTCTGATTGCCAACAAATTCTATCTGATGATCTGCGGCGTATATATTCTGCAACAGCTCTACGGCGCTATGATTAATTCTGGAATTTATTACATGACTTATGTTTTGAAAAATGAAAATCTCTATGGCATATTTTCATGGGCATTTAATATTCCACTGATTATCGCATTAATCTTTACTCCTACTCTGGTAGGAAAATGGAAAGGAATGTATAAGCTTAATTTGCGCGGATATATCATTGCTGTTATTGGAAGAGCTCTTGTAGTAGTTGCGGGCTATTTAGGAAGCGTTCCCTTAATGCTGGCATTTACAGCTCTTGCCGCGCTTGGACAGGGGCCCTGGCAGGGAGATATGAATGCAGTAATTGCCTCCTGCTCCGAATATACATTTTTAACAAAAGGAAAACGCGTGGACGGAACCATGTATTCCTGTACCTCACTGGGCGTAAAGCTTGGCGGCGGTTTGGGAACCGCGGCTGCCGGATGGCTGCTGGAATTTAGTAAATTCGATGGAACTCTTGCCGTTCAGCCTGAATCCTGTATCAATATGCTGCATGTGATGTACCTGTGGCTGCCAGTGTTGATCAATGTGATTATCATGCTGGTACTTTCCAGAATGAATGTGGAAGATACCAATGCAAAGATCCGGGAAGAAAAGGGGATCATAGGGTAGAGTTCAAACATGTTCTAAGTTTTTTGACTGCTGCCCTTCGGGTAAGAGTATGCGCG
>CAOKJI010000090.1 GCA_948468495.1 uncultured Dorea sp.
TTCCGGCAGGCAGTTCCGGACCGCACAGGCAGAGCCTTTTCAGGCTTAACTTACTACCATTGGCGTGTGAAAAGTAACCTTTTTTTCCTTCTCTTCTTTCTTCCGTTCCCTGAGCTCCTTAAAGAACTGCTTCATAAGTCCGCTGCATTCTTCTTCAAGCACCCCTGTCTCAAGTTCCGCCTGGTGGTTAAATTCCGCCACATTCAGCAGATTCAGAACAGACCCCGCGCATCCCGCCTTCGGGTTCATGCATCCCACAACCACTCTGTCTATCCGGGACTGTACAATCGCGCCCGCGCACATCTGGCAGGGTTCCAGCGTCACATACATCGTGCAGCCCTCTAACCGCCAGTCCCCAGTCTTTTTGCTGGCCTTGCGGATTGCGGTAAGCTCCGCATGGGCCAGCGGATTCTTATCCGTATTCCTCCGGTTATACCCCCGGCCGATGATTCGTCCATCCTGTACAATCACGCAGCCAATCGGCGTCTCCTCCAGCGCATACGCCTTCTTCGCCTGCCGGACGGCTTCCCTCATGTATTTAACATCCTCATTCGTCATGCGAACACCCTCTCTGCACACTCTAGAGTGAAAAATGATTCATCTTCCTGACTCTCCGGCACCAGTATCCAAATTCATCTCCCGATTCTTTCTCATCTGACGAAAGCTCTGCGTCAATATCCCCCATGGGAATGAACCTGGGAAATCCAAATGCTTCCGCCGCCTTTGCCTCCCTGTTATGATAAATCCCCGGGATTCCAAGCCACAGTTCGTCGCCTTCTTCTATCAGCATCAGATGATGGTAATTATAGCATCCATGAAGAAGAAAACTGTTATTGGCTAACCGCCATTCACAGCGGGGAAGCATGGCGATATCCTGCCTGCAAATCTTTTTACACTGTCTTGCAGAAGGGGTTATATAAGCGTCTACTTCTTCTGACAGCTCTCTATCCTGCTCCAATCCAGTACCGTCCCCGACAGAAATATATCTTTCTTCTATTATCCCGTTTCCCAGCTCAGATTCTCCAGACCTTTCTTCCGAATTCCAGCTCTCTCCTGCTTCCGCCCCTCTTCCAGTCTCTGCATTTACAACTTCTTGTTCTATCCATTCTGCATCTTCTGCCCCAGTCTCTTCCGGCGCCGTTTCTTCTTTGGCAGAATCTTCGACGACCTTTTGTCTGACCGCCTCTGTCATCGTAAGGGGAATCACTTCTACTTCCTTCCACTCCTGCATCTGTTCTACATGAACCGGATGATCGCTCCACACCGCGGCAAAATGCCGTCCGACTTCCGACTTCATAATGATTCCCTGTATTTTCGGATAGTTCTCCGGCTTCCCGGTATCCTCTCCGGTAAATGTCAACCGGTAATTTACCGCAGGATTAATATTGGTAATCATCCCCTGAAAAATCCCCACCGGCCTCTCTGGTTCTTCAAAAAAAATATAGAGCCTTAACTCCGTCTCTCTTCCAAGCTGAAATCCCTTGCCATGTATGTGTACTGTCGTCTGTTCTTCATCCCGTTCTACTTTCACAAATCCCACATTCCGGCTTATCTGCCCCTGCTGGTATTCGTATAGATATCTGATAAACTGCTCCATGCCGCCACTTCCTGTTCTGATGTATTCAAAACAGTTTATTCATCCCAGACCGCAAACATTCCTAAGTCAAATTCTTTCCTTATCTTAATACACATTAGACGTAAGTTCCTGATACAGCCGTCTCGCATAACTGTCCGTCATGCCGCAGATATAATCTGTTGCAAGCAGCAGACGCAGATACAGCCTCTGCGCCTCGTCTTTTCCTCTGGCATGATAATGATACGCATTCTTATAATTACTGGAAATAAAGGATACCAGCCGCCTGTCAATCGCCCCCGGCTCCTGTTTCGGATCATCATAATTTACCACCGCGCCGATAAAACGCTCCATCAGATAATTAATCATCACGCTTTCGGAGACTTCCCTCCGGTAAATGGTCTCGGAAGTAAATACCTCCCGATATGCAAGGCCGCCTAAAAGCTCCATTAATTCTTCTGCAAATGTGCCATGGAACAAATCATACCGGTACGCGCCTTCCATAATTTCCTGATAATTGGACGTAAATCCAAAGGTAGCGCAGTTAATTAGAAATGCCTGCGTCTTTACAATCCAGTTCTTAATCGCGTACTCTTCCGGATTCTCCGCCTGAATCTTCTGCCCCCTCTCATACAGTTCTTCCAGTTTCTCCGAGGGAACAAAGGAATTTCCTTCCTGACGCCAGGCCGCCTCCATTAGCTTCAGTTCTTTGATTAACTTGCGGTAAGAGATAAATCCCTTCACAAAGGCGTCTTCAATATCCGCCGTCTTATATGCAATATCATCCGCCGCCTCCAGAATAAAGGCCAGCGGATGACGGTACCCATTTGTCCCCACCGCATGCTCAACTTCCCGGAATATCTCTTCGTCCGCATAATAATAGCCAAGCTTCCTATCCTTAATATTACCGCTATCAGGATTCATCTCTATAGAAGACACCGGATATTTGACAATCGTACTAAGCAGGGCGTACGTCAAATCCATCCCTCTCTCATCTACCAGATAATGAAGCTTCGTAACCAGCCGAAAAGCCTGTGCATTTCCCTCAAAATGATATAAATCTTCCCGCATCTGCAGCGCAAGCACCTCATCCACAGGCTTTCCATGGAATGACAGCCTGTGCAGATTCTTTCCAAACCACTCCCGAATCGCCTCTTCACCGAAATGACCAAAAGGCGGGTTGCCGATATCATGAATCAGACCCGCGCACTGCAGGATATTGCAAATATCCTCCTTCATCTGCAGCGTAAATGCAGCGTCCTTCTTATATGCCAGTATATTTTCCCCAATATTCTGCCCCAAAGACTTGGCAAAAGAAGATACTTCCAGCGAATGGGTCAGTCTTGTACGGACAAAATCACTCTTATCCAGCGGAAATACCTGCGTCTTATCCTGCAGACGCCGAAAAGAAGCGCTGCCGATAATCCGATGATAATCCTTCTCAAATTCACTCCGCAGATCCGCCGCCTTCCCACTCCTCAAACCGGCTTCTCCCGCCCGATGTCTTTTCGCAGACAGCAATTGTATCCAGTTCAATTCTCTCACGCCTTCCTAATCCAGATAAATCGGCGGCTCATAATCCTTACCAAGCAGAGCCCGTTTACGCTCCTGATATCCTAAGAATGCCCATTCCGTCATATCCGTCCATCCATGATCCCTGCGATCGTATAACTGTACGTAACCAATGCGCTTTGGATGCATCCGCACACTATTAGTCTCGTATTCATGTCCTGTATATGGATTCCTCTCGCCCCGGGTCAAATCCTCTGCATCCTCGTCCTCTTCAATCAATTCCTCAATTAGTTCCTCTGTGGTCGGCTGCACTTCGCTGCTCTCTGAAACTGCCGTCTCCTCTTCCTGGGACTCTGCCTCTGTCTCCTGATAATCTATGTAATCATCCTCTAATTCTTCCATCGTCGGCTCCCTGAGAATCACCTGCTCCACAATCTTAGCTTCCTCCTGAAGCTCTTCCTGTCTCTCTTTCTTCGTCCTCCTCTGGAACATAGCCCGCCATCCGGTAATCTTCTTCTCTTCGTGAACCGGCTCTTCCAGCGCCTTAGCCGCTTTGGCCGCCTTCGCTGCCTCCACCTGCTGCTCAAGAAGCACTCTTTCCTTCTCCAGTTCTTCCATCTCGCGAAGAAGCTCCTCCACATCTACTTTTGGCTCCGTCTCATTCATTGAGACTTCTACCGGCTCTGAGAGCTCTGAAGCATCTTCTGATACAGATTCCTCCTGCTCAGACTCTTCCCGCCATATCTCCGCATCCTGAACAGCCTTTTCTTCCTGCATTACACCGACGGCATCCTCTTCTTCCTGAACTTTCGGAAGCCTTGCCGTCTCCTGACGCACTAATTCCTCATGAATATCTATATAATCTCCGAGAGTCATTTCCCGCTCCACCGGCTCTCTGTACATCTCCGACGGAACCTGCTCAATAGCTTCTGCCAGGCGCTCCGCCTCTTTTGCCTTCTTTTCCTTACGCGCTTTCGCTTTGGCCATACGCACGCTTTCTTTCGTGGCCTTCATAGCAGGCTTAGGCTGCGCGCTCTCCTTCGTGCTCTTAACGTCCTCCCCAGTCTTCGCTTCTTCCGAAGCTTCGTCTTCCAAAAGGATACTCAAACGAAACGGACACTCCAAAATCTCCGCAATCATACGCATGTCCTGCTCCTGAAAATTATCGCGCCCCAGTCTCTGAGTAAGATTCTGGCGGGACATCTTCTTCCCGGTTCTCTTTTCAATTATCTCTGCGAGTTCTTTGATGGTCATGCCCTTCCGGCTTAAGATAATCTTGACTTGTTCTCCGAATGTTAGATCCAGCATAATAGACTCCTCCTTATTAATCCCCTGCCCGCGCTTTCCCGCAACGGCTCAAAGACAGAAGCTTCCTTCTGTCTGAAATACATGCTCCTGTCGGAGCTGGCGGACTTCGCCCGACAATGCATACTCTCCCTCGTATGGGCCTTCCCCTCGCAACTTTCTTTGTAAACAAATAAGTTGCTTAATAAACCCATTTCCCACTTCTCTATTCTAACAAATGAATACCTGTTCGTCAAGCAGATGAAAGCAAAAAGGAATTTACTACATAACAGTTCACCCGTTGCAGGCCGGAGCGGGCAACGGGTAAGCTCTACTTTACAACTCAATAATTCTTAATTCAGAAAACTCCGGGCTGGTACTGCACACAGCGCACTTAGCATCTCCCGCTTCCAACTCATATTCATGGTAATAATATGTCTCCGGATACGCTTCCGGCTGGCGAATCAATACCGGACCTTCTTTTTCAATCCGAATCTCAAAGCTTTGAAGTTCCAGCCGCAATCCCTCCCTGACTGCTTTGACAAAGCTCTCCTTCAACACCCAGTACCGGTAAAACGCCTCCGCTCTGCACTCTTCGGTCTCCTGTCCCATAATATACGCTTCCTCCGCCGGACAGAAGAATCTCTTTGCAACTCCTGGACGAACCGATTTTATCATCTCCACATCACAGCCGAGTTTCACAACCATCTCTTTTTCACAAGCACATATGCCGTCGCTTTTTGCGAAATCTCCTTTTTTCCTTCCGTCATTATCTCCCCCGACGTCCGCCGTACACATTGCATACCTTCCGGAATGGGACAAATTATATACAGCACTATCCGAAAATCCATATCTTTCCTGCATCTTCTGATACAAAATCCAAGCCCCTGCGCTCTGGGCCCTCTTCAAATTCTTTAGCTTGTCCGCCTTTTCTTTTCGCCACTGCGGAAGCCTGTCATAATATCCCTGATAAATTCCCTCATCCAGAAGCGGCGTCACATCTCCAATCCATGTCTGAATCATCCAATTCCCCATTTCCGCTAGATTTTATTCCTCTTCCATAAGGCAGGCTGAATCATGATAATGATTCCCTTTTTTGCCGCTGGACTGCAAATATATTCTGTATAATCTGCTTTTGATCGTCTTCCGTCAACTCCAAAAACTGGCATCCATATTCATATTTCTGGTCGTCTTTTTCTATCACACGCAACACCTGGCTATACATCACAGACTCCGGCCTGTCCTCCAGCAATCTGACTTTTAAGAGGAATTTATCACCCTCGTGGTATCTGTATCCTGAGCTGATACAAGCCCCTCCTACACTGATGTTCAGCATCTTACAGGGCTTTTCTCCCATTTCCAGCCCACTGAACATCGTAACAGTAGCGTCAAGGTCTGTAGAAAGACGAAAAAAAGCACGGTCATTTCCAATTCGGACCACCGTCAATTCATCAACCTGCCATATATGTTTCGGCATGGGCGTAATAACGCCCTCCATATAAACCGCCTTCTTATCATGATCGCTATACCCTCGTATTCTGACATGAAGAGGCTCCTCTTTCTGAGGAACCTCTATCTCAGAATACTGGTGCAATTCCGCTTTGCTTCCATGTACTCCCAGTAATTTCGCCACAAAAAGCAGTTGTCCCTCAAAAGTCGATACCTCGACGCGCATCCCCGAATAAATCTCAAATTCCGCTGCTCCGCCTGCTTCTTTACTTTCCTGAGACTGCTGCTCTTTCACTCTCTTGCCAAATAGATTAAATAAATTCACACATTCTCCTCCGATTCAAACCGCTCTAATCCGCTTACAGCATTAGCAACGCCGTTCCCATAACTGCTTCATCCGCTCATCAGCCCAAACAACCATATTCCGGCCATTTCTCTTTGCATCGTACAGCATCGTATCTGCAACTTTTAGATAAAAGTCGTAGGAGCTCTCCCTTCCAGGTAAAACGGTAACGCCTCCCACGCTGACCGTAACCCACTTAGATACGGACGGGTCGTGAGGAATCTGTAAATTCTCTATCGCCTGCCGGATTCTTTTTAGATGTTCAAACATCTCTTCCGAGTCATTTCCCATAGAAAACGCTACAAATTCTTCGCCGCCATAGCGGGCGAGAAAGTCTGTGCTGCGCTGTAAGTAGGAAGCTGCCGTTTGGGCTACTGAAGCGATTACTTTATCCCCGGCAGGATGGCCAAACATATCATTATATGCTTTGAACCGGTCAATGTCAAACATAAAAATAGAAAACGGTACATGCAGACGAATCGCTTCATTCCATCTTCTAATGCTATATTCTTCATACTTGCGTCTGTTAGCAATACCCGTAAGCTGATCCGTCATGGACTGCTGCTCAACTTGTCTGCGATATTGATATAGCTTGATATGCGTATTCACCCTAGCCTTGACAATCAATGCATTAAATGGTTTCGCGATATAATCGACAGCGCCTAAAATAAGCCCGCGCTGTTCGCTTGTTACATCAGAAAGGCTGGTAAT